>JBNJDW010000058.1:0-10002 GCA_051745265.1 Pseudomonadota bacterium | reverse complement strand
AGGCCGTCAAACTTGGCAAGAAAACGCTTTTGCCGCAATCCTCCATAGATGCGTTTATCGCATCCCTTCCGTCTTATAAAAATACGGAGGTGCAATAATGAGCCTGCAAAAAGAAAACGGCGCTCTGACCAGCGCCGCCTCCAATGTTCTTACTCAAACGAACAGATACAATCATACCACAGCAAAACGGACATTGAAACGGCCTTTCGAGGGCGTTTGGGTAGAACCTGCCGCCTTACCTGAAGCGATTAAACAATGTCTAAAATGGCGGGTATGCCTGACAGAATCCGAGGTAGAATTCCTGTCCTATCTTCTATCATTTACGGACATACAAAAGCGGTTACGCGTCATCGTGAAGCACAAAGGATGGATTTTAACCGTCTTGGGAAAATGCCGTCAGTATGCAGGAGGTGTGCAATGACTGAGCAGCTATTTAAAACAGCCATGACCAAAGCGGGCTTGGAGACAAAAGATCCGGTGCTTGCCGATGGGAAGCTGCACCGCTTCCACGTAAAAGGCGATAATCAGCAAAGTCAGAATGGATGGTATGTGCTTTACGGTGATGGATTGCCAGCGGGCAGTTTTGGCAGTTGGAAAACAGGAGAATCATTTAACTGGTGTTCCAAAGAAAGGGATACGCTGTCACCGGCAGAGCAGGAGTCTATGCGGCAACGCATTGAAGAATCCAAAATGCAGAGAGAGGCAGAAGATAAACGCATCAAGGCCGCCGCCCGTGAAAAAGCGCAACGGATCTGGAAAGATGCCGCCGTGTCAGAGGGAGAGCATCCCTATCTGAAAGCTAAAAACATCAAAGCGTATGGAGTCAAACAGGCCGCTAACAATCTGATTATACCGATGCAGGATGCCGAAGGGGAAATACATTCGCTGCAATTCATATCGCCCGATGGCTTAAAACGCTTTTTAAAAGGTGGACGGAAGAAAGGCTGTTTTTCGCTCATAGGGAGCCCAGGAGAGGTTTTAGCGATCTGCGAGGGTTATGCCACCGGAGCATCAATTCATGCCGCCACAGGATTCGCTACGGCTGTTTCTTTCGATGCCGGAAACTTATTGCCCGTTGCCAAGGCACTGACGGATAAATTCCCAAAGGCAAAGCTGATTATATGTGCTGATAACGATGCGGCAACGGCTGGCAATCCCGGACTTACCAAAGCCCTGCAAGCGGCAAAGGCGGTCAATGCGGACATGATACATCCCCATGAAACGGGAATATGTGACTTTAACGATCTTGCACAAGCGCAAGGGCTATCAGCGGTGAAAGCCAGTTTCAAAAACATCCTGTCACAGACAGCCAAGCCGGAGAAAAAATCAAAGCTGCAAGGCTCTGAATTGGTTTTTGATGACCCCGAACCTTGGGATACAGCCATAGAGGGGGAATATCTTTTCAGCACGTTGGTAGAAACACTTAATCGTTATTGTGTGCTGGAGACAGGAACGCCCGAAGCCTTGGCGCTCTGGTGTGTATTCAGTTACGTCATAGACGAATTTACGCATAATCCCCGCCTGCTTATTACGTCACCAGAGAAAGGCTGCGGAAAAACCACTGTCCTGTCTGTTATCAGCCAGTTGGTAAATAAACCGCTTCCCTCTTCCAATATGACCCCTGCATCCGTTTTCAGGGTGATAGAGGCTTATAATCCGACTTTGCTGATAGATGAAGGTGATACGTTTCTGGCCGGTAAAGATGAACTAAGGGGGATTTTGAACAGCGGCCATAACCGCGCTGGTGCTTTTGTCATTCGAGTAGTTGGCGATAATCACGAAATACGGCAGTTCTCCACCTGGACGCCAATGGTCATAGCCATGATAGGTATGCCGGCAGATACGCTGGCAAGCCGGTCCGTTACCGTATCCATGCGAAAAAAGATGGAAGATGACCGCATAGAGCGCTTAACCAGACAGACAGAGCAGGAGTTTACCGCTTTACGGCGTATGATTGTCCGTTGGGCATTAGATAATACAAACGATCTAAGAGAGTATGAACACGGCATAAAAGGCATACCAGACCGTATGTCTGACAATTGGCGGCCATTGCTGACAATCGCAAATCACATGGGGAAACCCTGCCTTGATGCTGCGGTTAATGCCATGCTGAACATTGCCGCGCAGCTTGCAGATGATGATGACCAGAAATCCGTTGGCGTGATGCTCTTAGAAGACATTAAGGGAATTTTTGATAACGGTAATGCTGACCGGATCCATACGAATGATCTGGTGATTGCCTTGCTAAATCTTGACGAAAGACCTTGGGCCACCTGGAGACACGGAAAGCCTTTGACCGGCAATACAATCGCCAAATATTTGAAGCCCTACGGCATCCAATCAAGGCAGATGAAAATTCACGGCCTTGGCAAAAAAGGGTATCAAAAGGCCGATTTTGTAGATACTTGGGCGCGCTACCTGTCCCAAAACGAAACCCCGAAACCTTTCAATGAAATCAACCAGTTAGGCCAGCTTCAAAACGAAACCAAAAGGGAAAAAGTTTCGTTTTGAAGTCGTGCAACCCATTGAAATATAAAGAAAGTTTCGGAGTTTCGTTTGCAACAGGGGGATGCCCCGAACAACAGAGAAAAGGAAAAGCTAATGAGCGACATATTGAATCCAACTGAGCAAGAACAGAAGGACGACAAACACAACACAATGGAAATCAAGGTTTATAAGGATCAAGATCTGAATAAAGCTGTAGCCAGCACATATTTAAGCCCTGCCACAAACGCCGCTATTTGCATTAAAGGGCAATTTAAAAATAAAAAAGAATATAACCTTACAGCAATCAGAGAAGAATTAGCCGATCAAGCGCGCTCAGTAAGAAAGGGCAAAATGACAAGGGCAGAAGATATGCTAATCATGCAGGCCCATACTCTTGACGCGCTGTTTGCGGAGCTTATAGAGCGATCCAGAGCCAATATGGGAGAACATCTGATAGCGGCTGAAAAATATTTAAAGCTGGGCCTGAAAGCTCAGAGTCAGTGCCGGACGACATTAGAGGCGCTGGCAGAGATTAAAAACCCGAAGCCTTACATTCAGAACAACAAAGCACAGTATCAGCAAGTGAATAACGGAAATACCGCACAGGATGCCCCTGCCCCCGCGCACGGGGGAAATTTAAATCCATCAAACGAACTATTGGAGGACAAAACAAATGAGCATCAATGGATGGACACCGGAACGCAGAAAGAAGCAGGCAGAACAGATAAAGAACTGGCAGCCCTGGAACCACAGCACCGGCCCAAAGACTGACAAAGGCAAAGCCGCCAGTTCTAAAAACTCTGAGAAGCATGGCGCGTATAGCAGAGCAGCCAGCGAAATTAAAAAGCTTTTGAAAAGCTGGAGTGAAGGATTAAAGGATGTTTCAAACAAATAACAATTAGGAGAAGAACATGACTAGCGATTTTAGAAAACAGTTGGAAAAAGCTTATAAAATTAAGGTTGAGGGTGCTCTTGAAAAAGCCGTTAAGAACGTAGCGGGGCAAGTACATGGTAAACTGGTAGAAGAAACGCCCGTAGGTAATCCCAGCCTCTGGAAAACGAATTATCCGCCTAAGGGGTATGTAGGCGGTACTGCAAAGCTAAGTTGGAATTTAAGTGTAGATAAGGTCGATCTGACCGTGACCAGTCCGAAAGATCGTATCCCCGGTTCTTATTCTGGCGATAAAAGCCTTGATGCGCTTTCCAGCTTTAAACTTGGCAATAAGGTATACATTGCAAACGGCCTGCCTTATATCCGGCGGCTGAATGATGGCCATTCTTCCCAGCAGCCGGAAGGCTTTATTGAAGAAGCCATTCAGGTTGGAATAAGGAAAGGCATTGAGGCGACCAAGGCAGAAATAGACCGAGGTTGAGAATAGAACCAGCGCCGTTTTACTGATATACTGGCAAGGTACGGCCCCCGATGCCCCTGCCTTTGGCAAGCTACGGGGGTCACGCCTTTATTTTGCATCTGCTTCCGTCAGCCGTTATTATCTGCCCTCATCTCCGGCTTATCTCGGCAGGGTTTATACCTTGATCGTCAATGACGCATCTGGCCTTGTGCGGCAATTCTGCCCCAAGCCCATTTTTGGCTTCAAAGTCAAAATTAACGACAATATTGCCATTCGTTGGGGCGCGGTAAACGCTTGTGCTGAAAGCCCCTAGATTGAAGGTAGATGGATAATTTAGTTGCGACCGAACATTATCCTTGCAGGCTTCAATGGCTTGAGCGTCTGTATAAGCGGCCATTTTCTTTTCCTGCGACACAACCCCGCCGGATTCCTTTAAATCGGCATCGGATATATAGAACCGCTTTCCGTTAGCGCAATCAACAAAGAACACCGCTTTTTGCTTAGGAATGCTTCTAGTTTCTGACAGGGCGACAATATCGACTGTATCGCATTCAGGTGACTTGGCGGCTTTCTCTGCGGCTTTTTGCTGTAGCTTATTGAGTTCTTTAACCTTGGCCGCACCCCATGCATTATAAATACGGGGATAGTTCTTTGCATCTATAGGGGAAATTGCCCATTCTGATATTTTAGCGGCGTTTGAAGTTTCAACACCGGCAAGGCAGGACAGGAGAACGCCAGCCGTAAGTATAAATTTTCTCATAGCATTTTCCTTTCAAAATAAAGAAGGACGATATTTGCATCACCAATTACAAGCCTCACGCAGCTCTGTGATTTCATCTCCAAGGCCAGTGAGGTCAAAAGTTATAGTGTAATTATTGTCACGATAGGGCTGATACCTCATAACCAGTGTATCGCTATCCATCATCTTTTTTATATATGGGATTGGGTTGCGGAAAAAATAAGAATCTCCATCTGTTGAAATGCTAAACCGCATTTTCTGGGCTTTTTTCTTATCGAGCCGGAGTTCCGCAACGGCGTATTCATTGAAATTACTATCCCGGATCGGGTCAATCATTTTATCAACAGAGACTATCACATCTGTTTTATTCTCTTTGCATCGAACAAACAGGACTGGCCGGTAACTTCTATAGCCATCATACTGTACCTTAGATTCTGCTTCGTTAGACAGGGTTACATTTTTGCTGTCATCAATAGGGGATATATCAGTATGTTTTTGCCATGGACTCGGGGCAGGTCGAGGCTGCCGGTTCGCCGGAGGACTGGAAGATTGTGGATTGAAATTACTGTTCGCATAAACCTGTGGTGCGCTTTGTGAGGTGTTATCATCACTCCCCAAAGTTCCAAAGAACCATAAGACGGCAATTACAGCGGCCACGCTCACCCATGCCGGGACAGGCTTTTTGTCTACGGCGGGCCCCTTCTTTGGCGGCTGTTCCTTTGTCTCTGTCCTTTCTATCTCCTTGACCTTTTTCCAAATAAACAAAGCGGGCAAGAGAAAAATACCAGAAACAAAAATTGCGGTCAGATCTACCTCTATGATTCCCATTAATAAGGTTATGAAACCGAAAAGAACCAAAATTGTGAAACACACGTACAGCAGTAAAGTTTTGACCTTATCCATTGTAAATATCCTTTTAAATAAATCCCCGATCCGCTGTCTGGTGGTTTTCACATATGACAACGCTAATTACAAAGCTATTCTAAGTAGATCACACCCTATAATCCTAAATTCGGGTTTTAGCGATCTTGGAACCAAGTCTAACTTTTTTAAATATGACGTCAACTTCTAATTGCTTTACTGTTACTTCATAAAAAGCAGCCTTTGACCCTTGCGCGATAACGGCAAGGCATTTATGCCAATACGCGCGTATTATGGACTCCAGAAACCTTATAAATATACCCCGCCGCCTTGCTATAATCTTGTTGTGCCTATTGGGTAATCTTGAGGTACGTTAAAACTAAAAGCGCTGGGATTTTAGCCCCAGCGCCCTTTTTATTAAACCGATTCCAGCTTTTTTTCAGCAGCCTCGTTAATATCCGCGATGATATCCCTTGCCTCTCCAAGCTTGCTTATTTGCTCACTAAGTTTCCCCACCATGTATTCAATATGATAACTTTCCACCACATCTGACTTGTTCATAAATTCATTAAGAATTTCCATGACTGTAAAAAGGTCAAATAAGTCTTTTTCCAATTCCGGCGCTTGGTCCAGAAACTCTTGAAAGCTATCTTTTGGCGTTATCGCCGCTACGTTATTTTGCATTGTTACTATTCCTTTCAGTTAAGCTTGTTATGGCTGTTTGATTAAAGTTCTTCAGGGAACGCTATATCGCAATCCCTCTGGATAGAAACGCTTTCCAGCGCGTCAAGTTCACCCTTTAGCTGGGCATATTCAGCCGCCTGAACGCCATCCCCGCCCTCAAGAAAGAACAGTGCCGGCCAAAACAGAACCATGCCTATGGCCATTTGCGCGCCATCATTATTGGCTGTTTGCTGTAACTGCCCGTAAAGCAGGGTTACATCCTTATTGATACGCGCGACCTCTTGCGAAATCTGCTTACAGCTATAGCCCTGATAAGCCACAGGGGAAACGCTGGCAGCCGTTATCTTGTCTGGATGGCTTGCACAGGCTGACAATAGCGTGGCTGATACCAGCGCCAGTAAGGTTTTATACTTCCGCATGGTTACGCCCCCTTTGCTGAGGTTTCACGCATAACCAGCGTTGTTTTCATGGTTTCGTAAAGACTGACCAATTCACCATGAACGTTTTCCAGCTTTTTAATATCATCTTCTTGCCTTAAAGAGAGCGTTTCAGCAAAGTCCACCTTGTGCTGCTCCATAAATTCGCTTTCAAGAAAGATTCCGACCATAATTTCATTTAGCTGTTTAAGCCGGTCTATTTCCATTTCCAGCTTATGAAGCTTTAAAAATAGAGCTTCATCCCAATCAGGCTTTTCAGTAGGTTTTAATTTGTGTAAGTTTGTCATTGCTGTCCTCTGTTTCATTTTTTGTTACGGCCTAAAAAAGACCAGTCAAAAATGAATATGGGGGCAGAATTGGGGGCAATTTCAAAAATCGAATTACCCTTTATTTAATGCAAACAATAGCTTATGGGATTTATACGGTAGAGGCTCGTCTCTCATTTATCGATCCAGATTCAAAGAAAACCAAAAACTAACGCACCGCGGCGTTCCGATTTTCCGGGGTCAGCACTGCGGTCAGTGCATCGCTGATTTCCTGTATGCTATATGGTTTCTGCAACATCTGGAAATGCGCATATTCGTCGTGCACGGATGTTTTGCTGTAGCCTGTCGAAAATATAAAAGGTATATCGCGCGCGATCAGCACATCGGCCACCGGATAGCTGTCTTCACCGTTAAGATTTATATCAAGCACGGCAGCATCGGGTACAGCGCCCGTTTCGATCAGGTCCAGAGCCTGCCTGACATTTGCCGCGGGGCCAATGACTTCACAGCCGATTTCGTCAAGCATGTTCTCAAGAAGCATCGCTATAATCACTTCATCCTCGACCACAAGGATACGACATCCGGGGAAAAGATTATCACTCATATATCCCTCCATACCGCAGGCAGCGGCATAACGGCCTCACAAACGGCCCCGCCGGGTTCGTAAGTCAGGTTTATTTCGCCGCCAATTTCCTGCGCCAGCAGCCGTTCAATCAATTGCGAGCCGAATCCCTTGTGCTCAGGATGCTTGACAGGCGGACCGCCCTGCTCCTGCCAGCGCAGCCGCAGCTGGTCGCCTTCCGCGCCAGCCTCGGTTTGCCAGGTGATTTCAATATGTCCGCTATCCTCTGAAAGCGCGCCGAATTTCGCAGCATTACTGGCCAGTTCATGAAACATCATGGTAAAGGCCAGCGCTGCTTTCGGTTTGAGAAAAACATCATCGCCATGGATTGAAAATTGCGATGCCCGGCCCTGATTCAGGCCAAAGGGCTGGAGTATTTGCGTAATCATCTCCCGCAGGCTTGCGCCTTCCCAGCGTTCATGGGCCAGCAGCTTGTGGCCTTTTGACAGGGCGAGAATGCGCCCCTCGAAAACATCGCGCACCTGCCTGTCGACGGCTGAGCCGCTCAGGCTCTGCCTGGCAATCGCCTGCACGGTCGTCAGTGTATTTCTGACGCGATGATCAAGCTCATCTAACATCAACCAGAGGCGTTCCTCGTCCTGTTTCCTACGGGTCACGTCCACAAATGAAGCAAAGTGCTGGACGATGGTACCATCTGCATCAAAAACAGGGCCGATAAACATGATCGCCCAGAATGTGCTGCCATCCTTGCGGTAATACATCACCTCGGGATAAGTAGCGCCAACCCCCTCTTCAAAAGAAGTATCAATCTGTGCCTGCGCATCGGGGCTGGTGTCTTTCCCCATCATGAAATGATAGCTCTGGCCAAGAACCTCATCCCGATTGTATCCGGTCAGTTCAAGGAAGCTTTCATTGGCAAAAACGATTGGGTTATCGGGAAGCTGCGGGTCTGAAAAGATCATGGGCATCCGCGTGTTCTGGACAGCGGCAACGAATGGCCCGCCGGTTTTCATATCTACCGTGACATCTTTTTCGGCGTTTTTCTGGTCTTTACGTTCATTTCCTTTTGACGACACGGTCTGTCTTCTCCTGTCCGGCATGTGCCGAAACTGAATTGTTATTGTCACTATTGTATTCAGCCCTCGTCAGGGCGCTGACTATTCGACCTGTTTGCGGTAGCTTGGGCCAACACTCGTGGTAAAGATAGAGAACAAAGGCCAGCTGCGCTGCTACGACCCACCGCAAACCAGACGCACAGGATAAGTTAATGACGGTCCGCTTTCCCGGATAACGTCACACACCTACCCCACCAAATGACATCTACCTTAAAAGGTTCCTTTTGTCCGTAATTTCGGGGCGTGGGATTTTAATATATTTTCTTGAAAAACACTGTATCGCTCAATAGCGCCTAACCCGCACAACATTAGAAGCTTCAATAAAAATCTTCAGCTGCGTTAAGCGCTGTAATGGCTTTTATCATATTCTTCATTCACAGCTTTGCGAAGCCCCATCGGATCGGCGATATAGCTAAAAGGCGCTTGCACGCCACCAGTACCGCGAACAACGACCTTACCGAAATTAAAAATTCGGCCAAAGATCCCCTGATCTACGCTCAGGCTTTCGACTTTGGAAAGGTTAAGCTCAACGGTTTTACGGGAAATAAAACCCTGTTTGGCGATCACTTTTTTATTGGTAACGGCAAACTCAGTTGTTCTTGTGACAATAAACACGCTCAGAAACCATAAAAAGCCCAAGAAATGCCAGAAAGAGAACCAAGACGAAACAAACAGAACAATCAGCATATAAATGGACGGCCAGACATAGATAAACCAATGTATTATGGCTCTTTTCGTGATTTTTTCGTCCGTAGAAATATTATCATCTATATAAGACATTGCTCTCTTCTCTTTACTTTTATTCTAAAAACGATCCATCCTGTAATAGAATGTCAAATATAACCGCAATCCCCCCATAATCAAAAGGAAACTTCCAGACCTGGATTGCGCGCATAACGGAACGTCCCTCAACAAACGCAACAAAAATCATTGGCGAAATCATAACTTCTGCTTACACTACCAGCCGGAGGTGGCAACATGAAACAAAATCTAGGACAATATTACGATGAATCGGCTGACTTTCAAAAGGCCCAGTTTAACAGCCTGATCAGGCTGATCCGTGATAACGTGCCCTGTGAAACAGTGCGGAACCTGATTGATATCGGCGCGGGCTCCGGCGGACGGACATTTGAACTGCTGGATATTTTTCCGGGCCTGACCAATATCACCGCCGTTGAGCCGGATTTTGAAATGCAGTCTGTGGCCCGGTCGAAATACACCGATCCGCGCATTGATTATCAACAGATGGGTGCCGAGGATATTGCCTCTCTGCAAGGTAAAGTGCCGGATTTTGATGCCGTTTTTTCCAACTGGGCCATCCATTGGATCGAGGATAAGGAGAAACTGCTCTCCGACCTTGATACCATGATCACCCATACACCCTATCTGATGCTCAGCACCTGCGAACGCCTGCCGGAAATTCTGGTTGATATTGATCAATATGTTCGGGCCGAACTGTTAATGCCCAGCAATGCCGC
>JBNJDW010000057.1:0-10004 GCA_051745265.1 Pseudomonadota bacterium | reverse complement strand
TTGATAACGCCGCTGATGATTTCTCCGGCGCGATCCTGAAATTCTGCGTGCTGGCGTTCACGCTCGGCATCGCGGACTTTTTGCAGGATGACCTGTTTGGCGGTTTGGGCGGCAATCCGGCCAAAATCAAGCGGCGGCAGACGATCAATAATAAATTCGCCGACTTCGATTTCCGGCTTGATGTCTTTGGCTTCGGCCAGGGTCAACTGAACATTTTCGAATTCCGGATCTTCGATGCTTTCGACCACTTCACGGTAGCGGTACATTTCAATATCGCCGCTGTCACGGTTGATGTTGACGCGGATATCATGATCCACACCGTATTTAGAACGGCCGGCCTTTTGAATAGCCTCTTCCATAGCTTCTATAACGATCTCCCGGTCAATGCCTTTCTCGCGGGCGACGGCGTCTGCTACCTGTAAAATTTCCATGTTTCTCTCCTTTTAGACGTAAATGCTCAGTTTTTCTTTGGTTTTGATTTCTGTTTTGATGATGCTAACGGATCATCGGTTAATACCAGCTTGGCTTTAAAGACAGCTGAAAAAGGCAGCAGGACCGTTTCACCGTTTTCTTCCATTTTAAAGACAATGTTATCATCTTCGTTCAGGCCCTCAAGCTCGCCTTTAAATCTTTTGCGGCCTTCGACCGGCTCATCCAGTTCAATTTTGGCCATGTGGCCTTTGAAACGGTCAAAGTCCTTCAGTTTCACCAGGGGGCGCTCCAGCCCTGGCGAGCTGACTTCAAGGTTATAAGGGCCGTCAATCAGGTCTTCTACATCCAGCAGGGCAGAGGCTGTTTTGCTCAACTGCGAGCATTCACCAAGATTCATCGCGGTGCCGTCATCCCGTTCCGCCATGATCTGCAGCGCACGGCTGCGGCCTTCACCGCCAAAGCGAATGCGGACAAGCTCAAGTCCCATCTCGCTTGCTGCGGGCTGGAGTAGTGTTTCTATGCGTCGTGTTAATTCCATTCCGGGCCGTCCTGTTTTCAGGCAAACAAAAAGGCGGGCTTTTGGCCCACCTCTGATTATCTATCGGTAAATTCACCGTAGATTAGGATTTGTAAGGAATATATGCGTTTTTGCGATCAAAAGCAAGTAAAAAAGCAAGCTGATTTACCTACCTTCATGGTCCTGATCTGTACGCAGAAAAGTCAGATATACAGGAATACCGGCAAGCTGTTTTTCGCCATAACGGGTCACCGGCCAATCGGCAGGTGGAATGCGCCAGTCTTCGGCTTTTTCGGCCTGCCATTCAAAGTAAGGCGATTTTTCGACATGATAGAGCATCCAATCACAAAGATCGGCATCATCCGTCGCGATCCGCAGTTCAGCGCCCGGCTTTAACAGGCGGGCCAGTGTGTTGACCGTGCTGTCTTGAATAAAGCGGCGTTTATGATGCCGGGTTTTGGGCCAGGGGTCGGGATGGAGCAAAAAGCAGCGGCCAAGACAACCATCAGGCAGGGCATCCATCAGATCGCGGGCATCATCGGCCCATAACCTGATATTCTCCAGCCTGCGTTCTTCGACTTCACAAAGCAGTCCGGCAACGCCGTTTATAAAAGGCTCGCAGCCGATAAAGCCAATATCGGGGTGGCTTTCAGCCTGCAGGGCCAGATGCTCGCCATCGCCAAAGCCGATTTCAAGCCAGATGTCTTTTGTTGCCTGATCAAAAAAACGGGCCGGGTCGGCTGTGCCGGAATCCGGCAGGTGCAGTGACAGTTCCGGCAACAAGGTTTCAATCAGTTTCTGGCGCCGCTTTGTCATGGCTTTGCCCTTGCGGCGGCCATAGAACTTACGGGTTGGAAAGGCGTTGCGGTCAGTCATAATCCCAATCAGGCGGTTGCAAATTGCGGGTCACGGATTTCAGCAGCTTTATACTTACTGCTTTGAACCGCGGACAGCAGATCATCGACCAGATCTGTTTTCTCCCAGCTAAAGCCGCCATCGGTTTCGGCTTTGCGGCCAAAATGGCCATAGGCGGCTGTGCGCTCATAGATCGGACGGTTCAAATCCAGTTTTGTACGAATTCCGCGCGGTGACAGATCGACAACATCGCGGATTACACCGGCAAGGGCGTCGTCTTTGTAACGGCCTGTGCCGTGGGTGTTGACCATCAGGGAAATGGGCTGGGGCAATCCGATGGCATAGGAAAGCTGCAGGGTGCATCGATCCGCCAGGCCGGCCGCGACAATGTTTTTGGCAACATAGCGCGCCGCATAAGCCGCCGAGCGGTCAACTTTTGAGGGATCTTTACCGGAAAACGCACCGCCGCCATGGGGCGCCGCGCCGCCATAAGTATCGACAATGATTTTACGCCCGGTAAGACCGCAGTCACCATGCGGGCCGCCGATAACAAAGCGTCCGGTCGGATTGACATAGAATTTATCCTCGGCGCACATCATGCCTTGCGGCAGGGCCAGCTTGACATAGGGGCGGACGATTTCACGAATATCATCCTGCGAGAGGGCTTCGGCATGCTGGGTGGAGACCAGAACGGATTCAACGCTGACCGGTTTACCATTATCATAGGCCATACTGACCTGTGCC
This sequence comes from Pseudomonadota bacterium, assembly GCA_051745265.1. GTDB lineage: Bacteria > Pseudomonadota > Alphaproteobacteria > Micavibrionales > CSBR16-224 > JBNJDW01. The sequence goes on along the minus strand of JBNJDW010000057.1, from coordinate 7,456 downwards.
TTGGCATCGGGGCCAAGCATTGACAGGGCGCCTGATTTACGGTCATCAGCCAGACGATGAAGAATATCATGGGCATAACAGATCGGGGCGGGCATCAGGCTGTCTGTCTCCCGGCAGGCATAGCCAAACATCATGCCCTGATCGCCGGCGCCTTCATCCTTGTCAGAGGACGCATCAACGCCAACAGCAATATCAACAGACTGTTTGTGCAGACGGTTATCAATTTTAATCTTATCCCAGTGGAATTCAGCCTGGTCATAGCCGATATCTTTCACAGCCTTACGGGCGGTCTGTTCAATATCGGCAGGTGTAATGCTGGCAGGGCCGCGGGTTTCCCCGGCAATACATAGAAAATCTGTTGTTGCCAGACATTCAATTGCGGTGCGGGAGTCGGCATCCGTCGTCATATACAGATCTAGCAGCGCATCAGAAACACGGTCACAAAGCTTGTCCGGATGGCCTTCGGCAACGGATTCACTGGTAAAAATATAATGTTTATCAGACATGGCGGCCCATCCTCTTTTGAAAAATGATTTACCTTGTATTATAAAGGCCGCAACCTAGCTGGCAACGGTTATTTAGAAATAATTCCAGAAGAGAAACCGACAGACCGGTTAAATAAATGAGACCGGAGAATCCTTTCGCATGACAAGCTGTGAAAACTCAGGTATAAACGGCGCATGATACCTTCAGCACGATACCAAGCCGTTATTGAACTGGTCGACATGACTATGGTCGAACCACGTCCCGCCGATGCCCTGACCAGTCTGTATTTCCGGGACCGCCGGTATATCGGCTCGAAAGACCGGGCGAATATCCTGACCCGTTACTACCGGGTCTTGCGTCATATTCACCGTTTGAACTGGTGGCATGAGAAAATCGGCTATACGCCGACGGCACGGACCTATGTGATCGCTGATAGTGTGCTGGCCAGTGAACAGACCCATGAAAATCTGACGACAAAACTCTTTAACGGCACCCGTTATGCGCCGGATAAGTTGAGCGCGGCTGAGGATAAAATGGCCTGGGGCCTGCGTGATAAAAATCTCAATGATCCGGAAATGCCAGACCGCGTTCGTCTTGAATGCCCTGAATGGGTGTGGGACCCCATGTCAAAAGCCTATGGCGTTGAAGAAGCCAAGCGTATTCTGGCCGCGATGCAGACACCGAATGATTTACATCTGCGGGTCAATACGCTGAAAATCACGCGTGAAGCGGCTTTGGCGGCACTGAAAGACAGCGAGTTTGAAATGGAGCCGGGGGCTTTATCACCCTGGGCTATTCGGGTAAAGGGCAGGCCGCAGATTTCGCAGAACCCCTTGTTTAATGATGGCCGTATCGAAGTCCAGAATGAAGGCTCGCAGCTGATTGCACTGGCCTGTGATGTAAAGCCGGGCATGAAAGTTGTTGATTTTTGTGCCGGGGCAGGCGGTAAAACGCTGGCGCTGGCAGCGCAGATGAATAATAAAGGCAAAATTGTTGCCTGTGATGTCTTATCCGGACGGCTAAACCGTTCGAAAAAGCGTTTTCAACGGGCCGGGGTCCATAATGTCGAAACCCGCCCGCTGGCAAGTGAACGTGATAAATGGGTGAAACGTCACAAAGAACAGTTTGATGTCGTGCTGGTTGATGCCCCGTGCAGCGGTGTCGGCACATGGCGCGGTGATCCTGATAAACGCTGGCGTCAGCTGGGGCCGGGGATCTCTGAACTGGTGCCTTTGCAGGCTGAAATTCTGGATAGCGCCGCAAGACTGGTTAAACCGGGCGGCAGGCTTGTTTATGCGACCTGTTCGCTGTTGCCGGTGGAAAACGAAATTCAGACTCAGAATTTCTTGAACGCCCATCCTGATTTTAAACTGGCGGCTTTACCCGATAGTGTGCCGGACTCAACCCGGGTCAAAGGCTATATGAAAGCCAACCCTGCCGATCATGATTGCGATGGTTTCTTCGCGGCAGTGATGGAGCGGGCAGCGGCGAAGGCTGAAGATACAGAAACATCCGCTAAGAAAAAGCCAACAGCTTAAAAACTCCGTTTTAAATATAGTCTTTCGCTCTGGCTATTCTATATAGTAAGCTTGACACTATGAAATGGTTTACAAAATTACATAAAGATCAAAACTTGATCGCCGCCGAAAAACTGGCCGCCAGATTGCCGGATATCCTGCTGGAGGCGCAAAGCATCGCCCAGACGGTGCAATCGGGTGAGCATGGCCGCCGAAAATCGGGGAGTGGGGCGCATTTCTGGCAATATCGTAATTACGATCCGCTGGTGGATGCGGCCAGCCGCATTGACTGGCGCCAAAGTGCCCGGTCTGACCACCTTTATGTGCGCGAGCAGGAAGAAGAACGCGCCCAGACGGCTTTGATCTGGCTTGATCCTTCATCGGCGATGCATTACGCGAGCGCGCCGGACCAGTATAAAACCAAATATGAATATGGCTTTACCATGGCCTGTGTGCTGGGCTATCTGCTGACCAGTGCGGGGGAGCGGGTCAAGGCCGCCGGTACCGAGACTGTGGTAAATCACCCGAAACATATGCCGCGTCTGGCGGAAGCCCTGTTAAAATGCCCGTCAGTGCCTGATTTCACCAGCCAGCCTAACGCAAAAATTATCCTGATCAGTGATTTTTTGAATCAGGACATGCCGGAAATTCGTAAACTGGCAAGACAGCTGACCCGTCAGGGGCAGGGGATGATTTTACAACCCATTGATCCGGCAGAACGGGATTATCGTTTTGACGGTCATGTGAAATTTGAAACTGTGGATGCGGCGCAGCAGTTTGAAACCCGTAACGCCAAATCTCTCAAAGCGGATTTCGCCGCGCGTTTCACCGCGCATTGTGCTGAAATCCGGCAGATATTCGGCAATGCTGAAGTAATTTCTTTGAACAGTGATAAGCCTTTATATGAATCTGCGGTTAAATGCGCGAACCGCTTGATCTTATCATAAAAACAGTTAGTATATTTTTTATGAAGTTTGTTGACGCTTACATCACGGATCGTTTTAATCCATCAGCAATACCGCCGCAAATAAAGCAGGCAGGCCGTTTTCTTTCTGCCCGCCTTAGATTTGGTCAGGCGGTAGCAAGCTATCTGGATAATGATAATCTGACGCGCCATATGCAGGCCATTCCAGCCAACGGGAACAGGGTGGCATTGCAACAGGACGGATCTGTGTTTTCTACGTCAGCAAAATCATCTTTTGCCCGGGCTTTGACACAAACACCTGTACTGTCCAGATTTTATCGCCCTGGTATGCAAACCCAGCCAAAACCGCGCGCTCCGAAAATGGTCTCCATTCCCGGTATGGCTAAATAATTCTGCCCCAATAGTATCAACATAAAAAAAAGCCCCCCCGCAATCGGGGGGGCAAGTCGTTTATTACTGTGGAGAGATACTGTAATTGCGCTTGCTCGATGCGTCGCATGGCGCGAAAATGTAAAGCATTAAATCATAGCAAGAAAGGAAGATGCAATGCAGTACTATGTTGGACTTGATGTATCCCTGAAAGATACCGCCATTTGTGTTGTCACCGCAACAGGCGACATTGTTAAGGAAGGGATGGTACCAAGCGATCCGGAAAGTATCGCACTGTTTTTAACGCGGCTGAAACTGACGTATGAGCTGGTGGGCCTGGAAGCAGGCGGGCTTACACCGTTGCTATATCGCGGACTGGAAAATGCGGGCTTGCCGGTCATCTGTCTTGAAACACGCCACGTCAAGGCAGCTCTAAACGCCCAACAGATCAAAACCGACCGCAATGACGCACGCGGTCTGGCGCATATTGTGCGCACTGGCTGGTATCGTGCGGTGCATATCAAGAGCGATCAAAACCAACGTCTGCGGGTTTTACTGAACAATCGACGGCAATTGATGGAAACCCGCATCGCTCTTGAGAACCAGATCCGCGGTACGCTAAAAATATTCGGCTATAAGGCAGGCCGGTTGTCAAAGATGCAGTTTGAAGACGGTGTGTTAGCACTGATTGCAGCGGATGACGAGCTTTCACAGGCGATTTCCCCTGTACTGAAAGCAAGAGCGGCATTACAAGATCAGGAACGCGCTTTGGACAGTGCTCTTCGTCGATATGCAAAAGAAGATAGTGTTTGCAAACGTCTGATGACTATTCCAGGTGTTGGCGTTTTGACAGCAGTTGCTTTCAAGACAACCATCGACAATCCAGCACGCTTCCGTCGGTCACGAGATGTGGGACCGCATCTAGGGCTAACGCCGCGCAAATATGCGTCGGGTGAGATCGACTATAACGGTCGGATCAGCCGCTGCGGCGATGGCATGGCACGAACACATCTTTACGAAGCCGCAAAGGTCATCCTCAGCCGGGTTACAAAGTGGAGTAGCCTCAAAGCGTGGGGAATGAACATTGCTCGGCGTGCTGGAATGCGCAAGGCTTGTGTTGCTGTAGCACGCAAGCTGGCGACGGTCATGCATCGGATTTGGCGTGATGGTACAGAATATGTATGGGGCACGCCACCCGACGGTAAAGCAGTAGCATGAACGTAAAGTGGTGATGAGTTAACCCTCTTCAGGTTGCGAACCGGAGCAAGATGTTCTTGCTGATCGCGCTGAAAGGAAGGGGTGGTCCAGTGGGGCCGTGAAGGTCGGGGTGAGAACGTAGATTTCGCCGTAAGCCGCCATCAGGCGGGAATACGCGGGAGAGATGTTTCCGCCCCGTCTTCATCGACCAGAATCCTGTGGCACGGCAAATCCTCAAAATGTCGATGACCACGTAGAGAAGCATGACCCCACATATGACCAACCACACCTGAGCGGCGGATCAAAAAAACAGCTTGACGTAAACGCAATTAGAGAAACGAAATCTAATTCATTTTAAGCTTTATGCCATGACATCAATAATTTCGCCGCGATTTTCTGTTGCAGGCGGCTGTTCCTGTTGACTGGCAGCCAAAGCGCTGGCGTCAAGCTGTTGATTTGATGATTGATCTTCCGGACGCGGGGCTTTCGGGTTTTGTTCCGCAGAGCTCTGGGATTGAGCGGCCGGAGCCTCCCGGCGCTGAACCTCGTCAGGGCGCGGATCCCGCTGTTCAGCCTGGGCAGGGCCTTTACTGACTTCTGCCTGTTGTTGAACGCTGCTGTTCTGAACTTGTCCCGTTTGAGCCGGTGACGATATTACCGGACCTACCATAATTTAATCTCCTATAAAACACACAATTCCAGTATAGCATGACACATCTTAACAAATGGTTTCAAACATAAATCGCTAATGAATCAAACCCTATATTAAAGAAAAAACAGCTAAATCAATCTAATCTGATAAATTTATGTAAAAATTTAAATAAATTTAACTAATTTGCTATAGTTTAAAGATTGGGGATAGGAATCAAATACAGGGGGAAGGCGTAGACCTTTAGATGTATATGAGTGATATAAAAACAAAAGCAAAAACAGAAAATGCCGGTGCATTTGATGCGCGCGCCCTGCTGACGCTTGCCAAAGATAATTCTTCCGAAGGGCGTCATACGCTGACCAGTGAAATATGCGAAATTTTTGATCAGGAACTGACAGAAGAAGAACAGCGGCTTGCCAGTGATATTCTGTTAAATTTGCTGCAAAAGATTGAAATTGAATTTAAAGAACTTTTGGCAGAACGTTTATCACATCTGGCGTCGGTGCCGCGCTCTGTTGTTCTAAATCTGGCCGGTGATGAAATCACGGTGGCCGAGCATGTTTTAAAGAACAGCCAGCTGCTTTACGATGCGGACCTTATTCTTCTTATTAAATCAAAGCCGGCTGAATACTGGCATGCGATTGCCCAACGGAAAGCTTTAAGCCCGGTCGTTCTGGATACGCTGGTCGATACAGAAGACCTGAAAACCGCAGGCCATTTAATTTCCAATGATGAAGTGACGATGCCAAAGGGTGTTATGCAGAAATTGACCCGGCTGGCCATGCAGGATCATGAAATGCAGCGGCCTTTGTTAAACAGGCCCGAAATTGATAACAGCCTGGCAGCGCAGCTATATGTGTGCGTTTCTCAGGAATTGCGCCGCGAGATTTTTAGTAAATTCAACATTGATGCCGATATTATTGATGATGCGGTAGATCAGGTTCTGAATGAATTACTGACCAATAGTTTTGATAACAAGCAGGTTACTGATGATCTGCGCATATTTGCCCGCAATACCTTTGATCGGGGGGGCGTTCATGTTGAAGCCTTGTCAAAGGCTTTGCGCCGCGGGCATCAAAGCTATTTTCTGGCTATGTTTGCGTTATGGGTCGATCTACCCGAAGAGGCTGTTTTGCCATTGATTGAACATCAGAACGGTTATGGATTATCGGTTGTCTGCCGTTCACAGGGGATTTTGAAATCGGAATTTGCATCGCTTTTCCTGTTAAGCCGCGGATTGCGTTCCGGTGAAAAGATTGTCAATCAAAAGGAGTTGACCAAGGCTCTGGAAATATTTGACCGGCTGCAGCCGCCGGATGCCAAACGATTGCTTGCCCTGTGGCGCAAGCACCCGGAACGGATTTAGGGGTAAAACCCTAACGGGGGGATCAGCGGTGTAACTTTGTAAACAGGGTTATGCCGCTTTTTTATGGGCATATTCCTTAAGAATACGAACGCCGGGTAAATCGCTGCCTTCTATATATTCAAGAAAGGCGCCGCCCGCTGTTGAGACATAGCTGAACAAATGCTTGACGCCGGCATGCTCCAAGGCCGATACGGTGTCACCACCACCTGCAACGCTGGTCAGTGTAAGATCTTCGGTTAATTGGGCGGCTTTTCGGGCGACTTCGACCGTGGCTTTGTCAAAGGGCGGTATTTCAAAAGCACCCAACGGCCCGTTCCAGAGGATCGTCCGGCATTCTGCCAGTGTTGCGTTAATGTCAGCGATGCTGTGTTCTCCCAGATCAAGGGCCATTTCATCTGCGGCAATGTGGTGGATATCGCAGTTGCGGTGCGGGGCGTTTTCCTTGAAGTCCTTGGCGACCACGACATCCTGAGGCAGCAGGATTTTACAGCCGTTGGCTTTGGCCGCGGTCATGATATTATGGGCTTCTTCGGCCATATCGGCTTCATGCAGGGATCCGCCGACATTAACGCCCTCAGCATGAAGGAAGGTATTGGCCATGCCGCCACCCAGTACCAGATAATCGACTTTGTTGATTAAATGGTTAAGGACCGAGAGTTTTGTCGATATTTTGGCGCCGCCAACAACGGCCGCGACCGGACGGGCCGGACTTTCAAGCGCGGCGGAGAGCGCTTTTAATTCAGCCTCCATCAAACGGCCGGCATAGGCGGGGCGTAATTCTGCCAGCCCATAGGTCGAGGCATGGGCGCGATGCGCAGCTGAAAAGGCATCATTGACGAAAATATTGCCAAGCGCGGCCAGTTGCTCTGCAAAGGCCGGATCATTTTTTTCTTCACCGCTGTAAAAACGCAGGTTTTCACACAGTAAAATTTCGCCATTGGCCA
>JBNJDW010000056.1:0-10233 GCA_051745265.1 Pseudomonadota bacterium | reverse complement strand
GCTCTGGCTCTGGCTCTGGCTCTGGCTCTGGCTCTGGCTCTGGCTCTGGCTCTGGCTCTGGCTCTGGCTCTGGCTCTGGCTCTGGCTCTGGCTCTGGCAAGGGTGTCGGTTCGGCCCGTGTTTCGTCAAGAGAATCTTGAGCAGGTTCTGCGGCAGCGTCGTCAGAAGATTTCTCAAGCGCCTCTTCGGCCTGTTCTTCTTTTTCCTGTTTCTTATCTTTGTCTTTGTTTTTTTTAAAAAACCAGATCATAAAATCTGTCCGATCATTGTTGTGTTGTCATGTCCGGTTAATCTTGCCCTGACCAGCTGGCCGGGGGCAAGCTTTTCTTCACCTTCAAAGCGAACGGGGAGGAAATGCGGCGTATGTCCGGCATTGTTTTTTTCGATTAAAACATCAACCTCCTGCCCGGTATGTTCGGTCAGCCGTTTTGCTAGTTGGGCATCGCCCTGATCGCGGAGGATTTTGGCCCGGCTTTTACGGTGCGGTGGATAGACCTGCGGCATTTTGGCCGCCGGCGTGCCCTCGCGCTCTGAATAGGGGAAAACATGCAGATAGGTCAGATCGCATTCCGCGACAATCCGGCGGGTGTTTTCAAACATTTCATCGGTTTCAGTGGGGAATCCGGCAATAATATCAGCGCCAAAGACAATATCAGGCCGCAGGCGCCGGGCCTTGGCACAAACATCAATGACATCCTGCCGCAGATGCCGCCGCTTCATACGTTTAAGGATCATATCATCACCAGCCTGCAGGCTCAGATGCAGATGCGGCATCAACCGCGGTTCATTTTCAAATAACAGCCACATATCGTCATCAATCTCAACCGGATCCAGTGACGATAAACGGAGGCGCGGCAATTCCGGCACCAAAGCCAGCAAGCGGCGCATCATCTGCCCCAGCCGCGGTTTTCCCGGCAGGTCCGCCCCGTAAGAGGTCACATCCACCCCGGTCAGCACGACTTCTTTATAGCCCTGCTCAACCAGCGTTCTGACCTGTGTGACGATTTCGCCGATCGGCACCGACCGCGAATTACCCCGGCCATAGGGAATAATGCAGAACGTGCAGCGATGATCACAGCCGTTCTGGACCTGCACAAAGGCGCGGGCATGACCGTCAAAACCGCTGATCAAATGACCCGCCGTTTCCTTGACGGCCATGATGTCATTGATTTTCAGCCGCTCACTCCCGTTCGGAGTCCAGCTTTCGGCTTTCAGTTTCAGATCATTGCCGATCACCTGATCGATTTCGGCCATGGCGGTAAAGCTTTTGGGATCAATCTGCGCCGCGCAGCCGGTGACGATGATTTTGGAGTCCGGGTTTTCACGGCGGGCCTTGCGGATCGCACGTCTGGCCTCGCGCTCGGCCTGTTTGGTGACAGCGCAGGTGTTAAAGATAATCGCATCTGTCACACCGGCATCTTCGGCGTGATGGCGCATGACCTCGGACTCATAGATATTCAGCCGACAGCCGAAGGTCACGATATCCACACCCTTTGGGCTGGCTTTAATTTTCTTTTCCTCAGTCATGGCGATTATGTAACATAAATTACGGGTAAAATCTATTGTTTCTGCGATTCTTTTACAGCGAAAGCAGGCCCCTTAGCGGGCTTTCTTTTATGAAGAACGCGCCGGATCATGAAAATAATATAAACCACCATCCCAACCGGCAAAGGCAGGAACGGCAAAGTCTGCAGAGCCAGTTGAGACTCACCGGTCATTATCATTCCGACCAACAGTGTAGCCACACTGCCGAAAATACCCAGAGCCCCGCAGGTCAAAAGCCCCGCAACGATTTTATTCAATCGGCCATATCTGCCATCCAGACGCGGCTGAAACAAAAAAGCCGCCCATAGCCCCAAAAGCCCAAGCCCCGGCGTTACAATCATCAGAATAACAATAATGGAGGGCCAGAACACGTTAAACTGCCCGATTTCTTCTATGACACCCCGATCCCAGAGAATAAAAATCAAAAGCCCGTAAAACAATAAAGCCGGCAAAGCCACCAGATAGGCTTTAAGATGACCCGTATGAAAATGCTTGATCAAAAAATCTGTCATGCCGGGATTCGCATTTCACCCTTATAGACATATGCCGCCGGGCCGGCCATAAACAGCTCGTCCGTGTCAATATCCCAGTTAAAGGTCAGAACGCCGCCATCCAGCTGGACCATGGCTTGCCGGCCAATGAAATCGCGGCGGTGGGCGGCGACCACGGCGGCCGCAGCGCCGCTGCCGCAGGCCCCGGTAATGCCGACACCGCGTTCCCAGACCCGCATCCGCAAAGTATGTTCATCAATCATATGAACAATTTCGACATTGGTTTTTTTGGGAAACATCGGATCGGTTTCGACCAACGGGCCATAATGTGCCAGATCAACCTGATCGGCGTCAGGCACAAAAAATACAGCATGCGGGTTGCCGATATTGACCGCGCAGGGATTGACCAGGGGGCCAACGCGCAAATCAACGGCAATAGTATCAAACGGCTCGGCCAAGGGGATCTCCTGCCAGTCGAGGCGAGGTTTGCCCATATTGACGGTAATGACCTCCCCCTGTCCGGTTGCCTGCAACAGGCCGGCGACGGTTTCAATGGCGCAGGCAGCTTTATCGTCCCCGTCCATAATCAGCCGGGCAACACAGCGGGTGGCATTGCCGCAGGCTTCGGCCTCGCTGCCATCACAATTCAGAATGCGCATAAAAACATCAGCTTCCGGGTTTTCTGACGGCTCAAGCAGGATTAACTGATCAAACCCAACCCCGAAACGGCGGTCGCCCAATTGACGAATCTGTTCGGGGGCGAGGGATATGGATACCCCCCGCGTATCAACAATCATGAAATCGTTACCCAGACCGTGCATTTTATGGAAGGAGATATTCAAAGTGACCTCACATGTTCTACATTACCTTACAACAGGTTATTTCCTGTTATTTAACACAATCCTGCGACGGCAATCCACGAAAAATTTAATTTCGGCATTGCAACCCTCAGGAAAATTCGCCTATACTCTGACCCGTTAACCGTAAAAAACAGGATTATTAAAATGAACAAACCAGTTACACATATTTCTGTGTTCGTCGGCGCCATTGCCGTGATCGCCTTTTTCTCGTCACTTTTTATCGTGCCGAATCTTGCTCAGGCCGGTGACAGCACGACTGTTGTCGAAAGCACGACCACAACAACTACTTCAGGCAATGATGCCGAAATTGATGTTGAAACGCTGATGCAGGACCGGGTTCTCGGTGATGCGGATGCCCCTGTTACGGTTATTGAATATGCATCAATGACCTGTATGCATTGTGCCGAATTTCATAACGCGGTACTGCCGACAATCAAGGAAGATTTGATTGATACCGGCAAAGTCCGTTTTGTATTTCGTGAATTCCCGCTGGATGCTGTGGCCCTGCGCGCCAGCATGATGGCCCGCTGCGCACCGGAAGATAAATTTTCCGGCTTGGTCGAAGTTCTGTTTGCCAACCAGAAACGCTGGGTTGGCGCCGAAGATCCGATCGCCGCGATGAGCAAGCTTGGCAAACTGACCGGCATGTCTGAGGCCCGGATCAATGCCTGCCTTAGCAACAGCGATCTTGAAACGGCTGTTTTAAAAAGCCGCCAGGATGCCTCCGCAGATTATAAAGTCAACGCCACGCCGACATTTGTATTTAACGGCGGCGCAGAAGTCGAAAGCGGTGTCATTCCGGCTGATGACTTTAAAGACATCGTCGAGAAACTGTCCCGCTGATCCGCGGGCTGTATCGCCGATTAAAACCATGAAACTGGGGTAGAACGGACTGTATGGTTCAGTTTAACAAACTTCGTCTGACCGGATTCAAATCCTTTGTCGAGACCACGGACCTTGAAATAGGTCACGGCCTGACCGGTATTATCGGGCCGAATGGCTGCGGCAAATCGAATCTGGTCGAAGCCCTGCGCTGGGCCATGGGGGAAACCTCGGCCAAACGTATGCGCGGATCGGGCATGGAAGACGTTATTTTTAACGGTACCGACCGCAGACCGGCGCGCAATATTGCCGAAGTCACCCTCTGGCTTGATAATTCAAAACGCGAAGCCCCGGCTGAATTAAACCACGCTGATGAGCTTGAAATCGTCCGTAAAATCGAACGCGATCACGGCTCGGCCTATAAGGTCAATGGTAAAAATGTCCGGGCCAAGGATGTCCAGTTGCTCTTCGCTGATGTTTCGATCGGGGCCAATTCGCCGGCACTGGTCTCTCAGGGGCGGGTTGCCGATCTGATCAATGCCAAACCGACCCAGCGCCGTTTGATTCTTGAAGAAGCCGCCGGTATCTCCGGCCTGCACGCCCGGCGGCATGAGGCAGAACTGAAGCTCCGCGGCGCGGAAACCAACCTGACCCGGGTCGAGGATGTCGTCGGTCAGATGGAAACCCAGCTTGGCGGGTTGCAGAAACAAGCCCGGCAGGCCGCCCGCTATCGTAATCTCAGCGGCCATATTCAAAAAGCCGAAGCCAGCGTGCTTTATTTAAAACACAAATCCGCTCTGACCGCCGTTGATCAGGCCCGGGCCGCCTTTAACGATGCGGAAGACATCGTTCGTGAACTGACTGTTACCGTGACCCAGCGCAGCACGGCGCAGACAGATACAGCCGGTGTGCTGCCCGATCTGCGCAAAGCCGAGGCTGAAGCCGCCGCCACATTACAGCATTTGAAAATCACCTATGGTCAAATCGAAAGCGAAGAAGAACGGCTTGAGGCTGAAACCGCGCGGACGACCTCTCAGTTAATGCAGATCAAGACCGATCTTGACCGTGAAACCCAGCTGACCCGTGAAGCAGACGAGACCATCCGCAAACTGACCGAACAACTGGCCGAAACCCGGATTGATCCCCAAGAGGAAACAGAAAAGCTGAACGCCATTGGCCGTGATAAAGAAAACAAAGAACAAAGCGTCGCCGGACTTGAAGAAAAAACCTCGGCCCTGACCGAGGATCTGGCCGCCCGCACGGCAAAGCGCGACAGTCTTGAACAACAGATTTCAGATGCCCGTTCAACCATTGAACGCTCGGAAAGACAGCTTAAAGATTTAAAAGCGCAAAAGGAAAAACTGCTCGCCGAAACGCCAGAGCAGGACCAGATCAAGGAACTTGAAACCGCCGTTGAAAATCTGGTCAAGGCCTATAACGCCGCCCGTGACAAGCGCCGGGCTTTGGAAGAAGAGAAAACCAGTGCCGAAGAGTCCGTTGAAACGACCCTCGAAACCTATCAAAAGTGCCAGCAGAACTATACCAAGCTGAATGCCGAGGCCGATACGCTGCATAAACTGCTTTATACCGAAGAAGCGCAGGATTATCCGCCGGTCATTGACAGTGTTACCGTTGAGGGCGGCTTTGAAAAAGCGCTGGCCGCCGCGCTCGGCGATGATCTGCAAGCCGCCTTGAACGATGAGGCGCCGATCCACTGGCAGGCCCTGCCTGCATATGAGGCCCCGCCGGCACTGCCCAAGGGCGCAACCTCCGTTCTTGATCTGGTCGATGCGCCGCCGGCGCTGGAACGCTGTCTGTCGCAGATCGGCGTTACCGATACCAGTGATCAGGCAAAAGCGTTGATGGAAAAACTAAAGCCCGGCCAGTGCCTTGTCACCAAAAGCGGTGCAGCGTTTCGCTGGGATGGGCTGTCGATCCGTGATGATGCGATTTCCCCGTCAGCCCAGCGTCTTGAACAGCGCAACCGGCTGAAAGACATGCAAAGCGATCTTGAGGCCGCGGCCATTCAGCTTAAGAAAGCAGAAGAAGAACGCGATAAAAGCCGCAAAAAACGCGCGGATATCGAAGAAAAACTGCAATCCGCCCGGCAAGAGGCACTGGATGCCGAAGCTGCCGTTGAAGAGACCCGGGCCGATCTTGAAACCCTTAAACGCGATACCAGCAAAACGACCGAGACTCTGTCCCGGCTGAGCGTTGAAATTGACACCACCCGGAACACACGTGAAACCCAGACCGCACAGCTGGAAACACTGGAAAAGGCCTTCAAGGCCCTGCCCGCCGAAGATGGTGGCCGTGAAAAACTGGTCGAACTGCGCGAGAAATTGAATACCGAACGCGGTGCGCTGTTAGAATTGCAGTCCCAGCTTAACCAGATCATCAGCGAAAAAGATCAACGCGAACAGCGGATCACCAGCCTGAAACGGGATATTGAAAACTGGAGCACGCGCAAAGATCAATCCCAGACACGGGTTGAGGAACTGACCCTGCGCAAAACCGAAATTGAAGCCGAACTGCAAACCCTGACCAGCCGTCCTGATGAAATCAGCGGCAAAAAAGACGCCCTGCGTGATCAGATCGCCAGTGCCGAACAGGCCCGCAATGCCGCCGCTGACAAGTTGGCCGTTGCTGAAAATGATAATCTTGAATACCAGCGCGCCTTGAAAGAGGTCGAAAGCAAACTTGCCGATGCCAGAGAAAGCCGCGCCATGGCGCAGGCCGGGGTCAGTACCGCCAAACAGGCGCTGGAAACTCTTGAGGCCCAGATTGACGAAAAATTCAGCTGCGCTGCCCATCACTTGCTTGAAAAAGTCGATCTGAGCGCCGAAAGCCTCGCGGATGAAGATATTGATAAACTACAGGCCAAGCTGGAACGTCTGGTGCGGGAGCGCGAGAATATGGGCCCCGTCAACCTGCGCGCCGAAGTCGAAAGTCAGGAACTGCTGGCCGAAATGGAAACCATGCAAAGCGAGCGTGATGACCTGCTGGCGGCCATTTCCCGCCTGCGTCAGGGCATCAACAAACTTAACAAAGAAGCGCGGGAGCGGTTATTAATTGCCTTTGAAACCGTCAATCAGCATTTCGCCGAATTGTTTCAGGTTCTGTTCGGCGGTGGCAGCGCCCATCTGGAGCTCACCGATGCCGATGATCCGCTTGCCGCCGGGCTTGAAATTTACGCGCAGCCGCCGGGTAAAAAACTGCAGATTCTCTCGCTGTTCTCAGGTGGTGAGCAGACTTTGACATCGATCGCCCTGATTTTTGGTATGTTCCTGACCAATCCGGCGCCGATCTGCGTCCTTGACGAGATTGATGCGCCGCTTGATGAAAGCAATGTTGACCGGGTCTGCACATTGCTTGAAAAAATGGCAAATGACGGCAATACACGGTTTATCGTCATTACCCACCATCGCATGACCATGGCCCGCATGGACCGGCTTTACGGTGTTACCATGAGCGAGCGGGGTATTTCACAGCTGGTTTCGGTTGATATGACACAGCCGGACCTGTTCGCGGATAACCAGGCGGCCTAGATTAATATAATGGCAGGCATTTTCTTATAAAATACAAAAGAACTTTACCTGCGATGCGAACAAGATATGATATACTTAACGATTAAGGGGTTTTGATCTATGAAATCTATTCGACTGATATTTTTCCTGACATTGGCGGCATTCGCCGTACCGATCATATCTGCGAAGGCCAGTCCACCAAGTTTAAATAACAAGGCTCCTGAGCTAAAAGACACCTGCTTTATCACAGGGACGGTTATAAAGGTCCAAAGACGATTGGATGCGCCTTATAACTCGACACCGAGTATCTTTAATGACAGTTATCAGCGCCTGACTGTAAGACTAAAAGAAGTTGAGGTTTATGAGACATACACTAACAGGCACGGTTCATCCTGTGACAGATATAAAGTTGGTGAAGATGCGCATTTTAAACTTTGCTCGGAAAACAAACCACGTCCCGGCCATACCATTTCCGGTATTGCAGCTACACCCGTTACAAATAAAAATCAAGATACCTGCCTGTTCGACATTCAAAAGGCAGGCAATAAATAGGGCAATCTCTTAACCAGCCTCTACTTGCAGCGCCAGATCAGGCTGATCTTTGCTTAAGGCAATAAGCCCTGCCAATACGACCAGGGTTATCGTCCAGAACAGAATATACCAGAACATGGCCTGACCGGCGCGTTTTTGCTCAAACCATTGCCGGGGACGGATTCCCTTAACCAAAAAAACAAGCTTGGCGGACAGGTTGATACAGACAATATTGACCACCAATAACAGAGTCGCGCCCATCGCCGCCGGATAGTTCCCGGCGCCCAGCATCAGGCCGGTTACCGTTGCCGGCGGTAACAGAGCAACAGCGACCATAACACCGACCATCCCGGCCGCAACACCGCCCAGCAAAGACAACACCCCTGCCGCGCCTGATGCAATCGCCAGAATGATACCGCCATACGTCACCTGCGTACGGGATATAATTTCCTCTGCCTCCAATGTATACGGCCAAAGAAAACCCACAATATACCCTAATATCAGAACAATAATAAGACCGCTGACATTGGTAAAAATAGCCCGGGACATCAGTTTTGTATCCCCAAGCGCCGTTGCCAGCGCTAAGGCCAGATTGGGCCCCAGCAATGGCGCAATCACCATGGCGCCGATAATAACCGCCACATTGTCTTCGATAAGGCCGATCGCCGCCACAATAGTCGATAAGATCACCAGCGCAAAAAAAGTAGAGGTCACTTCCGTGCCGCGACTGATCTCGTTATAAAGCTCTTCCCGGCCCAATTCGGAAAAACCATGAGATTTTTCACCCGATGTTTTCTTTCCTTCATCCTCTGTCCGCGGCCAGACGGCAGAAACCGGAATAGAAACAAGCCGGGTCCGCGATTTTGGCCCCATACCCAGAGTATCCGCAGGATAGGGATTGCCCATAAAAGTCTCGACCTTATCCGTTAGTTTTTGAGCATCAGATGTTTTAACCAGCAGTTCACAAAACTGCATATCCGGGCTTTTTTCAATCTGCCAGTAATCGACAATCGCCGAATCTTTTAACAATTCCTTGAGCTGATGCTCATGACTGTTTTCAACATGAAGCTGTAAAATACGGTAACTCATGCGGGTCTCCGAAAAAAAAATGTTAAGGCTCAAACCGTAAAAAAAAGTTTTTCCTTCAATTTGAACCGCTCTATCGCCTAATATAGACCAGAATTAAAAAGGAAATACTATGTTCTTCTTTAAACATATGCCGCTTTGGAAACAAATGCTCTGGGGGATGCTCCTGGGTCTGGCCGTCGGGCTGATCCTGTCACCGCATGCCGGCGCTGTCGTTAAAGAGGACACTGCAAATATAATTGCCGAATGGCTGGCCCTGCCCGGCGGGGTTTTTCTGGCGGTCATTAAAATGATTATTCTGCCTTTAATCATTGCCTCGATCACATTGGCGATTGCAGACAGCAAAAGCCTGGACGCTCTTAAAACCAAAGGCACCTGGATTGGGCTCTACTTTGTCGGTACCACAACGATTGCTGTTTTGATTGGTATTCTGCTGTCCGGCCTGATTGACCCCGGACAATATATTGATCCCGCCATGGTCCTGACCGAAGAGGCCCTGGCCAATCGCGGTTCTATACCGGAGATCGGAGATGACAGGCCAAGCCTGCCCAGCCTGTTGATCGGGCTGTTGCCGGATAATCCGGCAAAGGCCATGGTCGAATACAGTATGCTGCAAATTGTCATTGCCTCGATCATCACCGGTATTGCCCTGCTTTCCCTGCC
This sequence comes from Pseudomonadota bacterium, assembly GCA_051745265.1. GTDB lineage: Bacteria > Pseudomonadota > Alphaproteobacteria > Micavibrionales > CSBR16-224 > JBNJDW01. The sequence goes on along the minus strand of JBNJDW010000056.1, from coordinate 708 downwards.
GGACAGCCGTTCTAAACCCATCACAGATCTGTTGCAGGCCGGTTTGGACGTTGCGATGCGAATCGTTTTCTGGATTATGAAACTGGCACCGCTGGCTGTGTTTGGTTTTCTATCTCATCTGGCGATACAGATGGGGCCGGATACCCTGATCGCCATGTCGGCTTATATTGGTACAGTCCTTACCGGACTGCTCTGTGTTTTGGTGATGTATATGATGATTTTGTTTTTTGCGGCCCATCGCAATCCTTTTGATTTCGTCAAAAAAATTCGTGAAGCGCAAATTCTGGCCTTTTCAACCTCAAGCTCGGCGGCAACCATGCCAATCAGTTTGAAAATTGCTGAGGAAAAACTCGATATCTCGCCGGAAACCGCCGGATTCATTATTCCGCTGGGTACGACCATCAATATGGACGGCACCGCCATCTATCAGGTCATTGCCGGTTTATTTCTGGCGCAGGTCTTTGGTATTGATCTGTCCTTTGCACAGATCGCATTATTGTCCGTAACGATCATCGGTGCCTCAATCGGGTCGCCCGGCAGCCCCGGGGTCGGTCTGGTTATTCTCTCCGGTGTACTGGCCAGCATCGGTATCACCGCGGGCGGTATCGCCATGATTCTGGCTGTTGACCGGATTTTAGATATGTGCCGGACGGTTATTAATGTTACCGGAGACTTGACAGCAGCCGCCGTGATGGATAAATGGTTACA
>JBNJDW010000055.1:0-10258 GCA_051745265.1 Pseudomonadota bacterium | reverse complement strand
ATATTACCGGAATGTTTGATACCGCCATCGGCAATAACCGGTGTCCCGGTCGCTGCGCAGGCATCGGCGACCTGCATAATGGCTGTCAATTGCGGCACACCGATCCCGGCAATAATACGTGTTGTGCATATGGATCCGGGGCCAATGCCGACTTTAACGGCGTTCGCACCGCAATCAATCAATGCCCGCGCTGCATCTGCGGTGGCGATATTACCGGCAATCACCTGCACTTTACTGGATTGTAATTGCGCAATTTTGCTGACCACACCCATAACATCCTTATGATGGCCATGCGCTGTATCAACGATAACAACATCAACCTCGGCATCTGCCAGAGCCTGAGCGCGGTCATAACCGTCTTTGCCGACGCCAACTGCCGCCGCCACACGGAGGCGGCCATGACTGTCTTTTGTCGCATTTGGATTCAGCACTGAATTCTGTATATCCTTTACAGTAATCAGACCGGTGCAGCGCCCCTGATCATCCAGAATAATCAATTTTTCTATGCGGTTTTCATGCAGCAATCGCCTTGCCTCTTCACGATCGGGCTGCCCCTGAACGGTGATCAGATTTTCTTTGGTCATTAACTGTGCAACCGGCGTGGCAGTATCCTCAACAAAACGGACATCCCGGTTGGTCAGAATGCCGACAACCTTCTGACTGCTTTGATCGACAACCGGAATACCGCTGATCCGGTAGGTTTTCATCAGATCAAGAGCCTCGGCCAAAGGCGATTCCGGCGAAATCGTAATCGGGTTTGTCACCATACCGGATTCAAAACGTTTGACCCGGCGCACTTCCTCCACCTGTTTTCCAATCGGAAGATTACGGTGAAGAACGCCAATACCGCCACTCTGCGCCATGGCAATGGCCATCGGCGCCTCGGTTACCGTATCCATGGCAGCTGACAGAATCGGAATATTCAAATCAATGCGGGGGGCGATCCGTGTTTTGGTTGCGACCTCAGCCGGTTTGACTCCGCTCAGCGCCGGTAACAGCAATACGTCATCAAATGTCAGGCTTTCATAATCGGTGATCTTGTTCTGCATGTTATAATCCTTTTCCCCTGCACTCTTACAAAGAGTTGATGTGATAAGCTCAGATTATATTACCCGCGGAAACCGATCCCGACAACATACATTTCTGAGGAATCTCCACGACTGGCTTTCGGTTTGATATGTTTAACTTTTTTGAATTTACGGCGCATATCGGCCAATAGCTCGTTTTCAGCGCCGCCCTGAAAGACTTTGGCCAGAAATACGCCGTCAGGCTTCAGTGTTTCAACAGCAAATAAATAGGCGGCTTCGACCAGCCCCATAATACGAAGGTGGTCTGTCTGTTTGTGTCCTATGGTTGGCGGCGCAATATCGCTGATCACCAGATCTGCCTTTTCACCGCCCAGAGCCTCATTCAAAACGTCAGGCGCATCATCATCCATAAAGTCTTTATGCAGGACAATGGCCCCGGGCAGGTCTTCCATTTCAAGAATATCAATCGCCACGACCTTGGCCCCGGTTTTTTCCGGCTTAACCCGATCGACAATAATCTGTGTCCAGCCGCCGGGCGCCGCACCCAAATCGACTATATTCTGCCCCGGTTTTAACAGGTCAAGCTGCTCATCCAGCTGTAACAGCTTAAACGCGGCACGGCTGCGGAACCCGCGCGCCTGCGCTTCTGCAACATAGGGATCATTCAGCTGGCGCTGGAGCCAGCGTGTCGACGAATTTGACCGCTTACGCGCTGTTTTGACTTTTACTTTTTTCTGCTGGCCACGTGGATTGGGGTTTTTCCCAGCTTTGCTAAATGGCTTTTTATCCATGATCTGATATCCTTTTCTCTGTCATAACATAATATGAACAAAAATGCACTGCCTTAGCAGGCGATCACAGCCCGTTGACCTGAGTGGACGAAATCTATAGAATACCAGCAAACCTATGGAAAACAGATAATGTCAGATATTGAGACTCTTTATATTAAAGCTGCCATTGAGGGCGATGTCGAAAAGCTAAAAGACATTGATAAAAGGCACAGAATAAGCCCCGGGGCCCTTTTTAACGCCTTGCAAATGAGTGTAAGCGAATACAAGTCATTCCGTTACCTGTCTGAAACACATCATCACATCGTTCCGCAACCCATGTTTAAAGCCATGCTGGATACTGTATTGGATCAGATGGTTATGAATCAGGATCTTGATGGTGTTAAATGGGCTATAAGCCGTGGTGGCGATCCCAGCGCATCACATGCTTTTGGCAATGCTGTAAAAACCGGTAATATCGAAATTATTGATACCCTGCTCTCTGTCCGGCTTCCACAAGAATACGTAACGACGGTCGCTTTTTATGCGCTTCAGATGGAAAATCAGGCTCTGGTAGATCATTTAATGACCGACAGGCTCTATCAGAACCGCAGACCGAACACGCTTGGCCTTGCCGCAGCAGCCGCCTATAACAATGATCTGAACCTTCTACGCCATGTAGTTGAAACCTATAATGTTGATGTGACCCAGCAGGATAATATCCTTTTTAAATCCATGGTACATGCCAGCGCTTCTTTAAAAGTCTTCCAGTATCTCGAAGAAAAAGGCGCCAGCCCCGGCGACAAACTGAATGATCTGGTGATCTCCTGTATGGAGCGGGAATCTCACCTGCTGCTTAAACATTTTCTGAAGAAATACAATGTAGACCCTGATCTTAAATCCAATTCCGGGGAGACATTACTGCACCATGCCACCCAATACGGGGCGCAAAGCTGCGAAACTCTGCTTAACCTTGGCGCTGACCCGCATAGCCTTGACCGTGATAAGAAAACACCGATCTTTAATGCTGTTGCCAGAAAACAAAAATCGATCCTAGAGGTTTTCCTAAAAGCCGGCGGACATCTGTCCCCTTGTAAACCGGAAGACTCTGCCAGCATACTTGATATTGCTCTGGAAAAAGAATGGCAGGAAGGCGTCGAGAAAATTCGCGAGGCCAATACAGTTTTCACAAGGCAGCTTGAATATATTTCTAAAATTGATTTTTCCGAGCTTAACAGCATGGATGATCTGCGCCGGTTAACAGTAGAACGCGAACCGTCAAAAACCGGAGGCTTTGGTATCAAGGCCACTGGATTGGTTGCAGCGCTGTTTTCACCGGACAGTGATGCCTGTTTTGAAAAGCTGGCCGAATTTGGCCCCGGCACCTTAAAGCCTGAAGACGCAGATTTTTCCGTTCAGGCCAATAATGGCCATCGCAGTTTTAAGGCCGATCTGACCGATTTGATCATGGAAAAGAAAATTGTTTCCAAACTATTTGACGAACGGCTTTGGACCGGGAAAGACTCTGAAATGACTGCGTTTTTCGACGCCCTGCCCAAAAAGCTTCAGGATCAGGCGCAGGATGAATATAAACGGTCCTTGTCTTCTTTGCGCCTGCAAAAGCAAGTCTCGTCCAAGCCACGCCGCAAATTAAAATCACGGCGTCCGCCAAACCCGTAACGGGCTCGCAATCCTAATATATCAGGATAAAATACGGCTGATGCCCCATTTAAGGCAGGTTTCAGCGCCTTCACTGATTCCCTCAATCACAATCTGCTGGGAACGTCTGATTTGCTGGCGGCGGCCGATATAAACACTGTCCTGCAATGACAGTTTGCCTTCCCCCTGATAGCGAAAACGCCACCCTGCCCGGCTTTTGGTCTGGATCAGTACCTCTTCACCATTCTGAACCAAAGAGGCCTGAGAGGTCGGATGCAAATGAAAGCGCAGGGTAAAGGGCACCCCGGCATTGCCGCCGATTATTTTATCTTCGCCAATCAATATATTACCGCTGTCTTTTAACAACAAACGGCGGCTGTGCTTTGCGCCGTAACGCGGCAGATAACCGTCATGGCATCCCTCGAGCAGGCAGGAGTCTTCTTCCTCATGCAGGCTTGAAGTCACTTCGGGCAAACCGCCGAAGCAGCCATCACTGTTCAAATGACAGGCATTATGCTGGTCCATGACCAATGTCGAATGTGCCGCCGTTGACCGCAGGGCATCGTGCCATTCGCCAAATTCGGAAACTGCGCCACAATTGACAATCACCCGTTCCCGGCCAAAAGCAAATTCAAAAGCCAGCGGCGCTGCGTGGACTGAGCGGCTATTGACGCTATCAACAGCCGTTCCGGTATCAACCATCAGCATTGCCCGCCCCTGACGTAAGCGACTGTAACCGGAATATTCCAGTTTCTTCAAAGGCTTGCCGCGCGCGCCTGACAGATTCAAAATACAATCCATCAGGCTGGCATTGCCCTCGTAACCGCCATTGAAATTACCGACGCTGCCATCGGCGTAACGGAAAAAGCGCAATGCCGGCACCATTTTATCAATGGCATGCTGAATACTCCCCGGTACAGGTAATTTCGCCAGATTAAGAACGGTACGCAAATCAATCAGAATGGTCAGAACCTGTGACAGGATCAATGGCGAACGGCTGACATGCCCGCCATCGGGCAGGATTTGTTTGTCAATCTGCTCTATAACCAGTTTAAACGGATGCTCAAGCTGCTTTTTCGGGCTGCCGATGGCAATCATAGCATAGATCAAGCCTTTCAGCGCAGCAAAACTTTGGACCGGTTCGACCTTGCCATCATTGATAACGCGGGCCAAATGGCGGGTCTGGCGGGCAATACTGGCACGGACCTTGGCCTGAAACTCTTCATCAGCGCTGAGCCCGTAAAAGGAAAAGGCACCAATCCAGCTTGATAACCGGCAGCCCATAACATCAGGCCGCCAGATCGTTTCATGCCAGCGGTCATAGGTATCGATCCAGTCAGAAATCATTTGCCGCGCTTGCAGGCGTGAGGCATTGGTCGTTACGGCTTTTAAATCGCGCAGCCAGTTAAATCTGTGGAATTCGGCCAGCCAGTCAACCGAGATATTTTGCGGTTCCCAGTTCACGGTGTCCATTTCAACGACTTCACCGGCGAACATGTAACGGCCGGACAATAGATCCTGTCCAATATCGCTTTGCCCCGGCCAGGGATCAGTCGGAATAACATGCAGATCATCCGGTGACCCGCCCATCAGCGTCAGGTTATACAGCGGCGTTGCAAACGCCATCGCCTTCGCCTGATCGGTCAGACGAGACAGGGGTTTAATGCCGTTAAATTTTAATCCACTGGTGGATTTAAACATCTTTGCGTAGCTTTTCTATATTTTCAGAGTAACGGGACGGACCGTCCTTGAAGACCGAGGTACCGGCAACCAGAACATTTGCCCCATGCGACACGACCTGAAGGGCCGTATCAGGATTTATACCACCATCAATTTCAAGGTCAATGTCTCTTCCGCTTTGGTCAATGCGGTTACGGACATCCTTGATTTTATCAAGCAGTGGAATAAAAGCCTGCCCGCCATACCCCGGATTAACGGTCATGATCAGGATCAGGTCAAGATCATCAATCAGATGGTCAAGAATATGGGTGGGTGTTGCCGGGTTCAAGGCAATACCGGCCTTTTTGCCCAGCGATTTAATCAACTGAACGGTCCGGTGCGGATGCGCCCCGGCTTCAGGATGAAAGGATATGATATCAGCCCCGGCTTCGGCAAAAGCTTCAATATAGTCATCAACCGGCGATATCATCAGATGAACATCAAAAATCTTATCGCTATGGGGGCGCAAGGCCTTAACAACATTGGGACCAATCGTCAGATTGGGGACAAAATGCCCGTCCATGACGTCAATATGGATATAATCAGCGCCAGCTGTATCAATGGCACGGACTTCTTCGCCCAGTTTGGCAAAATCAGCAGATAAAATAGATGGGGCGATACGAACGGATCTCATGCCTTTAGCTTATCAGCCCCGAATCAGTCGGGCAATAAAAAACCCGTCCATGCCGCCATATTCTTTCAAATGAAACGGCAATACGCGCAGCCAGCCTTCATCTGTCAGGGCATTCTCAAGCCAGGGTAATTCATCCTGACTTACAGGACTGGTCTTGAACGCGCTGTTATTATTTAAAAAAGACTGAATTACATCTTCGCTTTCCGCCTTTTGCAAAGAACAGGTACAGTAAACCAGCATGCCGCCCGGCTTTACGGCTTTGGCCGCATTCTCTAAAATCGCCTTCTGTGTTTCAACCATTCGCCGCATATCATCCGGCGCTTTCAGGTGCAGAACATCAGGCTGATGGCGAATGGTCCCGGTCGCCGTACAGGGCGCATCTATCAAAACTACATCAACCGGCGCCTCAGGCTGCCATTTTTTACCATCGGCAATGACGATATCAGCCTCAAGATGACAGCGCTCAAGATTTTCCTCCAGCCTTTTCAAGCGGTTTTTGGAAATATCCAGCGCCGTAACAGTGGCCCCAAGGGCCGCCAGCTGCATGGTTTTACCGCCGGGCGCCGCGCAAAAATCAATGACTGTCTGCCCTTTAACAGCGCGCCCCATAACCTCAGCCGGCATGGCGGCGGCGGCTGATTGGACCCACCAGACGCCATCCTCGTATCCGGGCAATGCTGTGACCCGTCCCGATTTCTTTAAACGGATGGAATTATTCGGCAATAGCTGCCCGTCCAAATCCGTGGCCCATTTTTCAGCATCGCTTTTGACGGTTATATCAACCGGAGCCGGCTCCAGATGGGCCTCAGCAATCTGCGCTGCTACATCCGGCCCGAAATCCTGCACCCATATTTTCCACAGCCATTCAGGCGTGTTCAGACGTCCGGCGTCTTTTTCCTGGGCCTTGAGCAGCGCTTCACCCTTTCGGCCAAGCGATCGTAAAATACCATTGATAAAGCCCTTTTGACGGCCAAGGCCCATGGCTTCGGCCAGTTTAACAGTGGTATCAACAGCAGCATGATCACGCACATCCATAAACAGGAGCTGGACCGCGCCCAGACGCAGCAGATTAACAGCCGTTTGCGGATCAATTTTTGCCAAGGGCCGATCAGACAGTTTGGTTAGGATGGCATCGACCTGCCCCTTACGACGCAGCGCTGTCATTGACATTTCGCGCACAAAGCCGATATCACGGCCATCAAATGCCGGGTAGCGTTTCAGAACACGGTCAAAAACAATATCAAAGGGCTGTTTTTTGCCCAATACGCTTTCGAGTACTTCAAACACGCAATACCGTGTTTGGACGTCTTTCTCCATAGCGGGCAAACCGGATAAATTTTCCAAAAAAGTCAGTCCTTTACAATCACATCTTCACAGGCGCAGGCATGATCAATGATCAACGCATACAAATTACGCATAAATTCAGGATCAAGGTCGTAATCAAAGCCGATACGGGCGGCGTTTTCCTTAACCTGTTCAACCCGATCGGCCAAAACAGTCGGAATACCATGCTGTTTTTTATGGGCCGCAACCTTGCGGACAATGTCAAAACGCTGTCCCAGTAACGAGATAATCTGATCATCAAGCGCGTCAATTTCAGCGCGGAACTGTTTCATTTCCGGTGTCGGTGGCTGAACCATGAATTCCCCCTAAATTAAAGACTTGTTTTTTGCACAAGGCCCTTTACGTTTAATTTATTAGCACATTACAAAAATATGAGCGGTTTGCCTATGCCAAAGAGCTTTTTTTTATATCTTATCCTTATTTTCAGCCTCATCCCGCGCCCCGGTGCAGCCGAGGTTTTTGACCCCAAGACCTTTCATCTGCCCAATGGCATGCAGGTTGTTCTGGTTGAAAATCACCGTGCCCCGGTCGTCAGCCATATGGTCTGGTACAATGTCGGCGCCGCCGATGAAGAACCCGGAAAATCCGGTCTGGCGCATTTCTTTGAACATCTGATGTTTAAAGGGACAGACACGGTTGCCCCCGGCGAGTTTTCAAAAATTGTCAAACGTCTGGGCGGCAATGATAATGCCTTTACCTCACAGGATTACACCGGGTACTATCAGAGCATCCCCAAAGAACATCTGGAAACGGTAATGAAGATGGAAGCTGACCGGATGACCAATCTGGATGCCAGCGAAGAAAACATCCTGACCGAACGTGATGTCATTATTGAAGAGCGCAAACAACGCACCGATAACAATCCCTCCGCCATTTTAAGGGAAGAAGTCAATCATGCCCTGTTTGCCAATCACCCTTACGGCACCCCCGTCATTGGCTGGATGAGCGAGATCAAAGGCCTGACACCGGACAGCGTCCGCGAATTTTACGACAGATGGTATGCCCCCAATAATGCCATTCTAATCGTTTCCGGCGATATGACGGTTAAAGAACTGCGGCCGCTGGCTGAAAAATATTACGGCCAGGTCGAACCCACCTCCGTGCCCGATCGCCTGTTGCCCGACCCGGCCCCTATAAAAACCGACCATCGCATCACCTACAGAGATCCCCGGGTCGGCACACCGGTTATCCAGTTTAAATACCGTGCCCCGCGCGGCAGCGAAGCTTTAGAAGTACTGGCCTCAGCCTTTGGCGGCACAACAACCTCGCAGCTTTACAAGTCTCTGGTCGTTGAACAGAAAAAAGCCGTTCAGACCGGTATCCATTATACGCCGGTCACCCGTGGCCCCAGTTCAGTTACTGTCTATGCCGTACCCGCGCCCGGCACGTCGGTTGAAGATATGGAATCGGCCCTGCAGGCTGAAATTGACCAGCTGCTTGACCAAGGCTTGCCCGAAAATGAAATTGAGCGCGCCCAGCAACGCCTTGTCGATGCGGCGGTATATGATCGTGACAGCCTGATGGGCCCGGCGATGATTATTGGCCGCGCCCTGACCGCCGGGTTTGATCTGGATTACGTCGAAAACTGGCCCGAATCTATAAAGGCCGTCACCATGGATGATGTTATCGACATGCGCGACCAGATTTTTAAAGGTGATAATCAGCCGATTATTTCACATCTGTTACCACCGGCACAGCCGAAAACCCCACCTGTTGCAGATCCGGTGATGGAATCCACCCCTGACGGTGAGGAGGAAAGTTCACAATGAGACATGCCCTGATAAAATATAGCGTCTTTGCCCTGTTGCTTTGTTTCTCGCTGCCGGCGCTGGCGGACAAAGTTCTGGATGTTCAGTCTTTGGAAACCGATAGCGGTATTGAAATCTGGCTGGTTGAGGATCATAACAATCCGATTATTGCCGTGGATTTCTCCATGCCGGGCGGGCTTGCCCTTGACGATATGGACCTGCCGGGCCGCGCTTATCTGGCCTCTATCCTTCTTGATGAAGGCGCAGGCGATCTGGACAGTCAGGCGTTTCAAAAGGCGCTTGCCGATCATTCTATCAGCCTTGGCTTCAGCGCCGGGCGGGATTTCTTTACCGGCGGCATCAAAACACTGACCCATAATCTTGATACAGCGGCTGACCTGCTGAATCTTGCCCTGACAGAGCCCCGATTTGATCCTGATGCCATTGCAAGAATGAAGCAATCGACCAAAGCCTCAATCCAGCAAAACCTCAGCGATCCCAGCTGGATTGCTGCCAGAAGCTATAACGGCCTGCTTTTTGAAGGCGATGCCTACAGCCTGCCCGGACAAGGCACATTGGAAAGTCTGGAAAAAATATCCCGTGAAGACTTACAGAACTTTACCAAAAGCCAGTTCGTCAAACAGGGCTTAAAAGTCGCCATTGCCGGTGATATCACCGCAGAAGATGCCAAAGCGCTGGTCAGCCGTATATTTGACGAGTTGCCTGATGACGGCCCTGAAACCCCGCCGAAAAAGGAGGTTCAATTCCAGAATCTGGGTAAAACATTCCTGTATCATTTCAGCAACCCCCAGACCCATATCATTGCCGGACATAAAGGCATAGCGGTCACCGATGAAGACTGGCCCGCCGCCCAGCTGATCAATTATAGTCTTGGCGGCGGCGGATTTGATTCCCGCTTAATGGAAGAAATCCGCGAAAAACGCGGCCTGACCTATGGCGTCAGCAGCTATCTTGCCAGTATGAAACGCGCGCCCATGATTCAAACCTCCCTTTCGACCTCAAGCGAGAATGCCGCCGAAAGCCTTAGCATTCTTAAACAGGAATGGGCCCGTATGGCGACAACCGGCCCGACAGAGGCAGAACTGGAAAATGCCAAATCATACCTGACCGGCTCGCTGTTGCTCAACCTGACCTCGACCAATAGTATCGCAGGGGCGCTGAATGGTTTACAGCAGCATGGCTTTGATGCTGATTATATCAACCGCCGTAATGAACGGTTAAATGCTGTGACCATGGATCAGGCGCGCGTTGTTGCCGGCAGACTTTTGGACCCGGATCAGCTCATGACCATAACCGTTGGTGAACCCGCCGGATTGGAACCTGATCAACATCTGGAAG
>JBNJDW010000054.1:0-10347 GCA_051745265.1 Pseudomonadota bacterium | reverse complement strand
CCCCTGACGGTCGATAACAAGGCCTGATTCTCATCACGCAAATGCTTATTTCCATGGACAGGGATAACCGCCTTGGCCGCCGTCAGCTTGGCCAGCGCGACAATTTCCTTCGCCCGACCATGGGCATGCGGATACAGCTTGTGGTCCGGGTGCCCCATCACGGTAAAACCGCGTCTTTCCAGTTCGTGGATCAGGGCATATTTATTCTCTTTATCTTGTCCGGGCATATTCGGACCGCAGAGCAGTATAATATCGCGTTTCGGATCAAGCTCCAGCGTTTTACTGCGCCCGAACGCCGCACGGACCAGAGACGAATTGCGCTGGCCCATCACCCCGGCAACCATAACAATACTGTTTTGCGGCGGTGTATCGGCAAATTCACGCTGATTTTTGGCCGAATTCAAACTTCTGATGCGTAAGGGCTGACGAATATGATCTTCCAGATTTAAGCCTGTTTCATGCAAGGCTGAAAGCACCTGATCATGCGACCAGCTGTCAAGGAACAGGGTTTTACCATGTTCTGCGGCGACCTTGGCGGCCGAAGCCATATTCTCTTCACAGCCGGCAAGGGTGGCCATGACAAAGCGCTTGTTTTTATACTGAGCAAACAGATCGCGCAGAGTCTCGCGGAAATCATGTTCGGTGACCGGTTTTTTATCACTGTCCGCACCCGTTGAGTCGACCAGAAGAAGGCTGACTTTATCGCCGACAATGCGCTTATACTGTTGTTCGTCAAAACCCGGGCCCCAGATCAGGCTTTTATCCGGTTTCCAGTCACAACTATGGACAATTGTGCCTTCATCGGTTTTAAAGGCAATACCGACAGATTGCGGGGTCGAATGACTGACCGAGAAAAAGCCGATATCAACCCCGTCACGGCGGATCGTCTGACCGGCAGCAATTTCTTTAACCCGCGGCCATTCCTGCGGGGGGATATTTTCATTGTTTAAATGCTGGTATAAACGTTGTTTGGTATAGGGCGTTGCAAAAATAAGCGGCATTTTATAGCCCATCAACATCATTTTGGAAATGGCCCCGATATGATCACGGTGTGAATGGCTCAGCAAAATCATATCCAGCGGTTTCTTGGCCGGTTTCAGATTGTCATCGGGTCCGGATGGAAAATAATCGCGCATATCGGCAATCACAGCATCACAATCAACCAGCTGGGGGTGTTCCAGATTTTTATTATCACCGAACAAATCGCCGGGATCGACCATACAGCGCAACCGGCTGTCATCTTCATATTGAATTTCGAGGATCGAGGTATTACCGCCAACACGCGCCTGATTTAACCCGGATAGAAACCGGTACAGCACATCTTTAACTTTCTTCGGCACGGGACGAGGCGCAGTATCATTAAAATCTTCTGCCATACGTCGCATTGCTTATCCCGTCTTCGAAGTTGAGGTTTCATTACGAAGACGCAACCAGTGCCAGAGAACAGATTTTAAAATATTTTCGCGATGATCGGCATCGGGGGGCAGGGTTACAATCTGATGTTCAAGCGCCATTTTCTCTATGTCCGACGGCGCAAGTATCAAAAGATCAATCTGCGGACAGGCAGAATCGAGTTGTCTTGCAATCTCATAACTATTGGTCCAGTCCAAAGGCATGGTCCATCTCTTTATTCACTTTTGAAGTTATATAAAACTAGCAGATGGGGGAGGAGATGTCGATTCAATTTTCCGAAAACCGTGCCTGAAAAAACGGCGCGGCATCGGATTACGCCTCTACAGATCAGTTGCTGCTGGGGGCCATATCCAGACTGTCTCCTGGCTCATACCCTTCGATATCGGACGCATAGTCGGCGGCCAGCATGATGGACAGCTCTTCCATACGTTTGTGCAGCTGGGTGACCTGCTGCAGATGCAGGGTCTTGCTGTCCAGATTGTTTCGCAGCAATGCCGAGGGGTTCTCAATCAGCTGGGTCGCAAAATCCGGAGTCATATAGCGCTCTTCGGCCAACGTATGCAGAATTTCATATTTGCTGGGTGTTTCTGATGTGTCAGATAACGGCAGGCCGGCGGCCAGACGAATATTCTGAATTTCATATAAGGGTTCTGTCGCCGGCCCGGCAACACGATCTGCCATCATCTGGCCAATCACCGCATGGATGGATTGTTTGCGCGCGGCATTTGAACGTATATGGTTAAACTGCGCAACACCGGCAGCATTGTTCAAACGGGTTGGCGGTATGGAGGTCGGCGGGTTATTGTCAATGAAACTGCGTTTTAAATCCTCAAACAGCTCTCGATTATACGGCGTTTCAAGATTAAAGGTCATAATCTCCCCCCACAGGAAGGACGAACCAATGCTTATATCGTCATTCGGGGTCGCCCCATCAACCGTACACCCTGATACACCATCGTTGGAGTCAAGATCACAGTAATTGGCTTTATACCGTTCCCAGCGGTCCTGATAAACGGCAACCTGGCCTGTGGCTTCCGGTGTACCGGCGGCGGCGGTTGCCCGTTTACTGGCATCATTGGCCGAGCCTCTGGAAATCTCCTGCGCGACCCGTTCCCGGCGGCCATATTGCGGATAGGCACTGTCCGCCTGACAGGCAAATTCACTTGGTGCCAAACGCTTGCGTGCTTCAATCTCAAGCTGACGACCTTCCTGAAGCTGCTTATTTTGCTCCTCTGCATCCATTTGCGACTGTAACATCTGCGTTTGATGCAATGTTGCTGTATTGACCTGGGCTGTTAACTCTTTCTGGGCCGGCAGCATGTCATTATTCCACCATTCGCCAAAACCTTCCCGGACATTTTCATCAAATTCGTTGATCCGCGTTTCGACCTCATCCTGACCGGTTTCAATATCATCAGAGACAAAACCACTCAGCCCATCTTGGAAACTATCAATCATACTCAGGGTATCTTGCACCCATGTCACCAGTGCGGTAACCGAATTCCCCGAATTATCACACGCCGCATGGGCGATTTTCGGGGCGAAGATCGAAAGCATCACCACCAGAGTCATTACCGGGATAACGCGTTTGTTACGCTTATGTTGATACATCCGTGCCATTATCTTACCGTTTCCGTTGTTTCGACCTTATTGCCCAGCTCTACAGCAAATAACGTTGTTAAACGTTCTGTCTGGGCAATCAGATCATTCAGGGTAATCAGTTTTAACGCCTTCATATGCACATCTTTCTGGGCCAGCGTCGCGCTGTTATTCCCCAAACGCTTAAAGAACTTGGGTGAATTGATAAATTCAAGATACCCTTGGCGAATCTCATATTTACTGGGCTGGTCTGATGTTTCAATCAATGGAATGCCCTGGGCTGTTCTCATATCCTGTAATTCCGTCATCGTCACGCCCAGCGGCAGACGTTCGGTAACAGAATCGGCAATAATACTGGACGAAACATTTAACTGCGCTGCCATTGAACGCTTTTGCAACAACGCCGCGCGGCCATCTGCCGATTGAAAGCTGGAGGGCGGCATAACAGAAGACCGCGGCCGCCCCATCAAATTATTCATCGCCGCCTTTATAACGGTGGCATCTTCGGCATCGGTCACATCCAATGTATCCTTGCCATATAAGCTCGTGGTGATATTTATATCCGCATCAACGCGGCTGCCATCTGCCGTGCAACCCGCCTGCCCGTTATTGGCATTGGCATTACAAAACAGATTTTCATAATTGCTCCAGTCACTCTCGGTTCCCGCTTCGGGTGTATTATTTTCCACATCGCTGTCATTCATGAACCGGCCTGATGTTTCATTCGAAAAGGCATTACCGGCCGCACGGGAAATTTTATCGGCCCGCCCGGCAGACGGCATCGTCGAATCAAAAACACAGCTGTCTTCTGACGGCGTATTTTCTTTCCAGTCATCCAGTTCATCCTTTTGGGTTTCCCGCTGGAATTCGACCTGATTGGCCGCATCTTCGACAGAACCTGTCATCCGGGACTGGTCGATCATGGCCGTATTCAGCTGCGCTGTCATCTCCTCATAGTTTTTCAGCCAGCCATCCCACATATCGCCCAGCTCATTTCTGAAACCATCACTGAGACTGGTAATCTTATTCAGCATATCCAAAAGCTCAACCGGCAATAAGGCCGAGACATAAGCTTGCATACTGGCGATAAAAGAATCAATCGCAGCAGCCTCTGCCGCTACGGATGTGCCCTGCGCTGCCGAGACCTGCATCGATGTTTCGCAAAGCGCATAAGATTTCTTTGCCGAAGACAGATAAAGACCCGTGGTGACCACCATCACGCATAATATGGTGAGCACGCCAAATTTCCGCATCTTTTTAAATTCTGTTTTCTTCATAAGTTATCATCCTAATTCGATGCTGGTGTATCTTCCAAAGCACCGCTGTCATTTTTTTGCAGATCAATATCGATTGCCGTCTGAACCGCCAGCGCCAATACACCGCGTTCAAGCAGTTCATAATATTCCCGCAACTGGGTCAGGTAAAAGACACTTAAAACCAGGCTTTCCCGTTCCAGATTTTCGATGTTGCCGATATTGTCCATATTATAATGGCCGCTGGTGAATTTTTCGGTACTGACCGCATGTTGAATTTCTTTATAGCTTGGGTTATCCGATAAACCCGAAAGCGGAATACCGGCATCTGTCCGCAATGCGGCTACCAGCGGTTCAGCATTACTGGTTGGCAGGCGCTGGCTGGAAATATAATCGGGAATAGCCCGCGCAACATTACGACGCGCCGCGAAAGAACGCTTATCAAGAAACTGTTCAATACCACCCGCACTGGTTAACGAGGCTTCCGGCTGCGGCTCCAAAGGCATAATACCGACAAGATTTTCTTTTAAGGCCTCGAGCGCTGCCATCTCATTCGAATTGCGCACATCAATGGTCAGGTTATTAAACAAAAAGCGACCGGGTTCGATATCGGCATTGCGCGTTTCTGCTGGTGGCGGTGACATGGCCGCCGGACACCCGGTCATACCATCATTATTATTAGGATCGACCAAATTCTGGCAATAGCGGTTCCATTGATAATTGATCGCCTGAATCGGGCCATTTTCATATTTACTGCCTGCCTTATTGGTCTCTGATGCAATGGTATCGCGCTCGCTGGCCTGACGGAAACCGCGGGAAAACGCGTTACTCCGCGGGAAACTACCGGCAAGACTGCCACTGACACATAATTGTTCACTGGGCCGGTAACGTTCCCGTGCTTTTTTCTCTTGTTCTGCGATGGCTTCTACATGCTCATTAAGCAAAGTACCATCAAGGTTTGAGCCGGCCTGACGGCTTTGATCGACATAGCCGGTATTAATCTGCCCCATATGATTCTGCAAAGCAGGGCGAAGATCATAGGCCCATAAACTGTCCTGCCATTCCATAAACTGGCCTTCAAGGATATCATTAATACCATCAAGAACATCCTCAACAAAATTATCCCACTGTTCGGCAAGCCAGTCACTCAAATCGTTATATTCATCCTGAATGTAGCTTTCAAAGGCACTGTAAATAGCTTCCGCAGATATTTCAGTATAACCGGTCGGCACACATAGCGGCGAGCCAAAAGGACAGTTACTGCAGGTACTGGGGGCAACAGTGGCGCCGGCATAGGCTTTCTTGCTTTCGGGGACACCTGCGGTGACCAGACCGAAAAACAAAACCATCATTATTGTTAAAGCCCTTATATGCATCATTGTCCCTTAATCATACGAAACGCTGTCTTCCAGATTACCGGCCTCAGTCGGACTGGTGGCCATCGTCCGCTGTGCCGCCTGAGACGCCGTAATCAATGCTATATTTTTATACATATCCAAAACATCATTAAGCTGTAAAACCTCAATCGCCTGCACGGCAATTTTCTCACGGGTGACCGCCTCGGGTTCGGTCACATTGTCCATATTATAAACACCGCTCCAAAACCGTTCTTCTGCCAGTGTATTGACCAGTTCATTCCAGCTTGGATTGCCGGACATCTCGACAAGATCAACCCCGGCACTGCTCCGCAATGCCTGTACATAAGTATCCATACGGCTGCCCGGTACGCGCCGGGCAATCACATCGGTCACAGCCTTTTTGGCCAGCGTCCGTTGCGCGCGTGCTGCACGCTTGTCTAAGAAAAACTCCCGCCCATCAGCAGAACTCATGGCCGATTCGGGCATGACCTCGGGCGCTTCCGGTTCAACCAGATTGCGGGTCAAATCATCCAGGGCTTCTTTCTGATCCGGTGTCGTGTCAATATCAAGCGTATCCTGTTGGAAAATCACTTCTTCGACCAGAATATCATGATCGGTATAAGGGGCGGGCGGATTGCCAAAACAGCCGGTGCCGCCATTGGCATCAGGATTACAATATTTGGCCACATATTTGTCAAAACGATCTTTCTGATAGGTCGCATCGCCACCGGCAGATGGGCTGCCTGCTTCATTACCGCTGATACCCAGACTTTCCGCCGGCAAGGCCCGTTTCATCGCCTTGGTGATCACCCGCGACCGGGCCATACCACCCGATACCGTACCCACAGCACAAACAGATTCACTTGGCGTTGCTTCACGGCGGGACCGGATCTGTTCCAAATCCATTTCACGCAGCGTGCGATTTAACTGCTGACCGTCCTGAGCAGAGGCCATCTGGCGACTCTGATCAACCAGCATGGTATTCAACTGTCCGGTTTGATCCTGCATGGCCGGGGTCAGATCATAGGCATAAAAATTTTCATACCAGGTTTTTTCGTTATCCCCGGCTGTCTTAAGCGCGCCGCTGATAACCGAATTAAAAGCGCTCATCAATGATGTATACACGCCTTCAACTGTATTATAGGCACTAATCAATTGCGGAATAATAGAACCGGAATCCAGCGCGGCAATCGCTGTACTAACCCCACCGACAATTGCCGTACAGGGTGCACCGCAGCCACACTGCGCCCGTGCCGGAGTCGGTTTAAATATCTGATAAGTGGAAAAAGAAACCAGCCCGATCATAAAAACCGCGGCCAGACCCATAAGAACTCGTGATTTGCGTTGCCCAAAAATTTTTAACATCTCTGTCTTTTGCCCACACTCTTACCCATAGATTCATTATACCACATTTTGCTTAACTGTGGCTAATAAATAGGTATTTTTCAGGAAAAACAGTGTTTCGGGACGCTGTTTATTCTACGCCATATGCCTTGATTCGAAGGACATAGCCATCCTGTTTGCCTTTGAACAGCTGACCATAAGGCCGTGGTTCGACTTCACTGAACCGATCAAGCAATGCTTTAACCGCTTCAGAAAAACTGCCGTCATAATTAACCGGCCGTTTTAACAGGTAATCATAATCAATCGTCCATTCCAGCGATGATCCGTTCTGAACAGCCCATTTCTGCAGGGTTTCGCGTAAAGTTTCATCCGCTGTTGCCGACCATTTACCCGATACGTTCTTTGGCGTGTCCATCGATCTATCATTATACGAGAATGACTGACCTCTTGGCGTGGTCACATTCTTGACCTCCTGAACCGGCTTGGAATCAGCCTGACGATACGAAGATTTTGAAATCTGCTGCGGCATCATGTCCTGATTCGCTGTTTCGACAGAAGACGGCTTTGCCGTATCCGCAGAGTGTGGCGGTGCCCAGTTTTCTGGCAGCCAGTTATCATCCGAACCCTCTTCGGGCGGGGGCTCTGCACTAATGCCGGTTGGTGCCGGAGATCCGGCAACGTGGTCCGGGGTCCTGTCATCTTTTACGATATAAACATTCCGGCCTTCAAGATAAAAATCGAGGCCCAGATCCTTCAAACCTTTGCGCAGTGTTGATTGCCAGTCACCATCGCCATTCCAGCTCATACGCTGACCCATATTGACGTTGCGGGCAAAGGCGGGGTTATAGCCTTGCGGCAGAATCTGTTCCATCGCCATGACCATGGGCATATCTTGACCAAAACCGTAATAGCCACCCTCATCATCCGCGGCAGGCGCTTCGGCCGATGCCTGTGAATCAGACTGGCTATCCAGATTTCTGATAATATTACCGATATCATCTTCTGCGGCAGGGTCAAAAGCCGGTGATTGCGGTGCAGCCTGATCGGCCGCGCCGGTCTGATTCCATTTTATCGGATCGGCTTGATCATGTAATTGCTGCGGTGCTGAGGCCCGGGGCTGCTGTGCGGGCGTGCTTTCTGGTGTAGCTTGCTGAGTAGCGCCGCTGTCTTGTTTCGCATCTATTGTTTCAACGGGCGAAATCGGTGCCGATTCAACAGAAAAGCCCTGCGTTTTTGCAGCTGGCCCACGCCATTCAAACCCAGCATAGCTTTGCGTTACTGTCAGTGACAGCGCGCAGGCTGTCGCCAAAAAGACCATATTTTTTTTCATGCGTAGTACCCCGGTTGCAACCTGTTCAAAAATGTTGCCGTTATTATGAAGGGCTTAGGCCCGGCTTTCAATAAAAATTATGCTCAAAACAAAGGAAAGTGCTTTATATTGATCCTGTATCTTTAAATTTCCGTTTTGAAGTCCAGATAATCCCCGGACGATACGGCCCGATGATCCAGGTGCGCAGCGATCTGAGCGCTGAGGCAAAGGTCAGGCCGCGCCGCTCCAAAAGAACAAAGATCACACTAATGACAAAGGCCATCAGAATGGTCCATTGCCGGAAATGGATCAAAACCAGCACCCACATCGCCCCCGCGCGGGCATCCAACCGGAAAAACCGCGCCGGTTTCATCGTGTTACGCCAATGCCAGCCTTGCATTTCTTCCATAAATTCTCTCCGGTTGACTTATTTCTCTGCCTATAGTGTACGCTATCAATACTTAACAAGCTGTAAGTTTTTTATTCATCCATACCGGCTTCAACATCTTCACGGTTTTTCGCCCCTTGCACATACGTCAAATAATGGCGTTTATCAATCAGGCCGGCATCATAGGCCTCCTGCGCTGACTGCTCCATGGTCTGTCCATGTTTGGGGACCATCTGCATAACCTCATAGGACCATTTATCAAAATCCATATTCAAAAGATATTCACGAATCTCTTCGGTAAAGACCAGCCATTCGCGCAGACCGACCCGGCCGCCACCAACCCGCGGCGCCAGAGTCTGGGTGACAATCAGGCGCAGTGTTTCCACCAGGGAATAGGCCCGCTCGGAACGTTCAGACGGTTCAAAGGTCGAAACCATCCGCCGGATCGTTGCCGCAACACCGGTTGTATGAACCGTGGCATAAACCGTGTGACCGGTTTGACCGGCTTCAATCGCCGCCGACATGGTTTCACGGTCACGCGCCTCCCCGACCAGGATGATTTCCGGCTTCCGGCGCAGGGCGTTCCGCACCCCGGCGGCAAAGCTCGGCAAATGGCGCGGGATCTCGCTCTGGCCAATCAAGGAGCGTTTGCTTTTAACCGTATCATAGGTAAATTCAATCGGTGATTCATAGGTCAGCATCTTACCGCAGCCGCGTTCCAGCAACATCCGGTTACCCGCGGCCAGCAAAGTCGATTTACCGGAACCGGTTGGCCCGGTGACCAGCACCAGACCCTGACGCGGGTTCCAGCTGTCCCTGATATCCTGTTCAATATCCAGATCATCCATGGTTGGCGGTGATGTCGGCAAGGTCCGCATGGTCACTGAAACCCCGTCGCGCCCATCTACCAGCACGGCGGTAATATTGACACGGAAACGTTTGCGGTTAAAACGATCGGCCATCACTTCATAAGAAATATCAATATCCTGCCCCCCGGCCAGACGGGCGAGGGCTTCGGGACCATAAAGCTTGGTGATCAGCGCGCTCATATCCGCCGCATCCAAAGCGCGATAGGTTCCCGGATACAAAATACCGGAAATTTCATTAAACACCGGTTTATTACTTTGGAAGGTTACATCGGAGGAACCTTGTTCAACACACCATAACAAAAACGGATCAATATGCTCTTCCTGAAAACGGTCGGGTTCTCCCGGCCAGGTTTCCTTGACGTCATCAATACCTTTTTTTAATAAACTGACAGGTCTTTTCATGCCCCAGAAACCAAGCCTCTACTATTTTTGTTATGTCTGTTAACTATGTAAGCCCGATTGGACATCCGGCAAGCGTTTAGCGGTCCAAAGCCTGCCAGGATTCAGGCGAGGTATTGAATTGCGCCGGTCCTGTAATACGAATAGCCCGGTCACCCACCCGCATTTGCTCGCCACCACCGGTGACGCCGCGGTCTTCATGCATGGCATAGGGTGAAAAGACCAGTCCTTTGGCCAGCAGCATTTTATACCGAATCATACCGGCAAAATCAGCCTGCAAGCGGTTCAAATTGGCTTCGAACATTTCTTCGGCCTGACTATAGCCGCGTTCCCAGCCTTCGCTGACCCATTTATTCCAATTGGCTTCTTCGCTCTCATCACGCGGCCAGAGAATTTCAGGCGGCGGGCGGACTTC
>JBNJDW010000053.1:0-10450 GCA_051745265.1 Pseudomonadota bacterium | reverse complement strand
AAAATTTAGGGATTGTAAGATTTGATATAAAAGATAAAAGAATAATCTCTAAAACGGCGGAGTTATTTACAAAAAAGGCGGCAGAATCAACAGAAGAAGATATTGATGTTCTAAACGCCATTGCTGATATTGAAAAAATAAATAAATCGATTACAGGAGAAGTTGTAGCTACCTCAGACATAAAATTAAATGGTGAAAGAGAATTTGTGAGAACAGGTCAAACAAATCTAGGTAATTTAATTACAAAAGCTATGATTGAAGAAACAAATGCTGACTTTGCTATTACCAATGGAGGAGGAATAAGAGCTTCGATAGATCCTGGGAAAGTTACTTTAGGTGATATAATTACAGTATTACCATTTGGTAATTACGTAGTTAAACAAGAAATTACCGGTAAAGAAATCTTAGGGATATTAGAGAACAGTTTATCTAATTATCCAAAGCAAGCTGGTTCATTTCCACATATAGCAGGGATGGAATTAAAATTTGATTCTTCTCAAGAAGCGGGGAATCGAGTAACTCAGGTGTTTATTAACGGTAAATTAATAGATGAAAATAAAACTTATACTTTTGCTACAAATGATTTTTTAGCGGCTGGTGGAGATAATTATCCAAAGGGCTTAAAAATTCTTACTGAATATGGTGGATTAGATGAAATTTTAATTGAATGGATGAAAGAAAATGGAACTAAAGGAGCAGAAGTAGATGATAGGATTATTGATATTTCTGATGGGATCACTTTTTTAATATTAGATAAATTTATTGCATAAAATAATCCCGCACTTTAATATTAAAGTGCGGGATATATATAATTAAAATTTAAATTTATAGTAATCAAATGAAAAAGGAAGGTGAGAAATTATATGAAGAAAACAATTTATATAGTTTTAAGTATATTTATGCTTATTTCTATTGAATCAAGAGCAGGAATAGGGAATTTCTTTCACAAATTGTTCGTAGGAGAAAAGAGACCTAAATATAAAATTGGACTTGTATTATCAGAAGGAAAACTAGGCGATGGAGGTTTCAATGATATGGCTTACGACGGACTTAAAAAAGCTAATATCAATGGCCTGCGCGGTATAAGATAAATGATAGTTTCCGGCGGGCAGGTAATCCGAATAGAACCGCACAGCATTATGGCGCAGTTCACGATGATGGAAGCTCCAGCGTGAGACATTATAGTGCCGCCAGTCATCAAACTGGAACCACCAGGATCCGCCGCCGGCTTTGAACTTGCCCTGATCGGCATCAACCATGGATGTATTGGCAAGATCACGGTTTACCGGTTCCAGCCCGCCCGGAACGGGGTCATCAATCACGACAAAATTACGGGCTGTCGGCAGGGAGACATAAAGATCAACCCGTACCAGCTCGCCGCGTTTGATCTCGGCCGGGGTATCAAGCAGCACCCATTCATCTTTTCGCTGGACACTGTATTCGCGGCGGATATCAATGCCCGCATTCAGACGGATCGCCTGATCATCAAGCGGGGCATAGCTGAGCCGGGTCGCATAATACAGGCGGCCCGTACCGTCACGATTGATTTTTACCTGACGTTTCTGGCCGATATCTTCGGCGGTCAACGGACGCTCAAGCGTGACAGCTTCATCACGTTGTGTGGTGAAATCAGTTTCACCTATCTCAGTTTGATCAATGGCAACAGAGGCTTTCATATTCGGCGTCTCTTGTTCATATTGCCGGGCATAATTGATCAGTCCGTTCATGCAGAACATATTTTCCTGCGTGTTTTCCCAATGGTCACGGTTGCCACGGGTCTGGGTGATTGTCCGAACCAGTTTGAAGGGAATATCGGCGACCATTTCCGCGCCGCCGGGCATTTGTTCGTAATCGGTAAGGGCGCTTAAAATCGCACAATTGGCCCGAAGCGGTGTCGACAGGATACGGCTGTAACTGTCATCAAGCTCTGTATTAAAAGAAAATTTGCCGCCCGATTGTGTGGCATGGGCAAGGATCATTTCAACCGTGCTGCGGGCATGTTTCTCGCCATTTTCTACACTCTGCGCAGCCATCAGGAAATGTGCCTTGCCAAACAGGCTCATATCTTTGACATGGTCCTGATACCGTTCCAGATCGCTGGCATCAATTTTACCATGCGGGGCCAGTGCCGCCAGCGCAACCGCCCGCACCGTAGAGGTCATACCCCGGGAATAGAAGGTCGGCACGGCATCTTTTTTCAATAAATTTTCAAGATAGCCGTGAAGGTCGTCTTCGACTGTATCGGGGATCGTCTGTCCACTGTCCCGAAGCCAGTTAAAGCCAAGCGCTGTATACGCGCTGAGATATGGGCTGACATATTTATCCTGCGCCTTGAAATAGGTCATCCCGCCATTGGGGGCCTGATAATCTGATGCCTGATTAAGCGTTTTCTGTGGCAGGGTTTCGGCAGAAGGCCATGACAGGTCTTCGGACAGATAGGGTTTTAATTGCTGATAATGCGATGCCATCACAGCTTTGGATAATTTGATTTCCCAGCTGAGATAGGGATAATGACGGATATATTGAAAAGCCCCTTCAATATTGCCAATCACCGAGGGTGACAGCACAACTGAAACCGTGCCGACATCTTTATGAATTTTTTCCGGTATTTTAAGCGCCTCGGTAACCTGATCGTGCGTGGTGGTGCCATGATTGGCCGCAGTTTCCAGTGACCGGCGTTTATGAACGGGCAGATTATGGGCCAGCATATCGCCATCCTGTTCGTCTTTGGCCGTTGCGGTGAATTTGATCTGACCTGTTTCGATGTCTCGTTCTGTTTCAACCTTGGCCGTTTGTATGGGCATAAATACGGTTTCCCGTTTATAGGGGGCCAGCTTAAGGCGGCGTGTTAAAGACGACTTTGTGTCTTCGATTGTACCTTCGGCGGTCAGGGTGACTTCAATGTCCCGGGCGCGATCAGTCCGGTTCATAACGCTAAAGCCAGCTTTGAAACTGTCGCCTTCTGTGACCTGATTGGGCATAACCGGGCGGATTTCGGTGGGCAGGTTGACCTTGAAATTTGTATCGCCCAGACCCATGCGGTCACTGGGGGTCACAGCCATGGCCAATACGCGCCAACCGGTTAGATTGTCAGGCACTTCGAAGTCTATTGTCGCGTTACCGTTTTCATCGGGTTTTATTGACGGGTTCCAGTAGCTGACATATTTAAACAAGGACCGCATGCTTATATTGCTGCCGCCATCACCACCGGCATTAGCGCCCTTTTTCTCGAATTTTTGTCGGCCGATCAGGCGGGTCAGCAGGCTGTAGTTTTTTAAATCCAGACGATCAAGATTGTGAAAACCTTCATAAGGGTCAAAATAAGTCTTACCGCCCTGTATCAGGTCCAGCACGGCTTCATCCAGAACGACAACGGCGATTTCAATGTCTTCCTGTTTGTCTTTATGTCTGGGTTCAGCATGAAGTTTTGCGGTGACCATTTCACCCGGTTTATAAACGTCTTTGTTGGTTTTAATGGTGACATCCATTTGTTTATAAGGGTCTTTGACCGGTATTTTGACATAGCCGATTTTAAAAGCCGGTTTACCCAGATCAATCTGGCCCATTTTTGGCGGTGGTGCCTCTACCCTGGGTGACGTGACCACTACGGATAAATAAACACCGGGCATGAAATCTTTTTCAACTTCAAATTCTATGACGGGGGTGCTGCCCTCCAGTGTTTCGACCCAGCTTTTGAGGACGCCGTAACGTTCGATAGAGATCAGAGCCTGCGCGCCGGGATAAGGATTTTTGATGAGATAGCGTGCCGTGTCACCGATATTATAGTCCGTTTCCTCCGGCACAATCTGCAGCGCATTATCATTCGGTGTATGCCAGTTGACATAGCCTTTACCCGCCACCCAAAGGGTAATATCAGTGTTATGGGTGTTGCCTTCCGTATCCTTGATTTTGGCGGTAACTTTATAAGTGCCCGGTTTTTCCGGCGTAAAGCTGCAGGTCTCAGGTGTTTCTGCCGGGCTGCCCGTGCAGCTGTCCACGTCGACCCATTCATCGGTGAATTTGGTGACATAGGTATTGCCGGCGCCTTTGACCTTGGCCGCCTTGGTATCGAGATAGGTAATATCAAGATCTACTTCTGTGCCGGGGGTCGGAGCGCCCTTTGTATCGACGACAAGATATTTTATATCGGCCGGTTCTCCGGCATTATACAGCCACTTGGTTTTCTTTAAGCCGACCAGCCGATCAACAGAAATATAATCAGCAGAAGACCGGGCGGCTATATATTTCCCCCGATCATCGCGAACAGCGGTTTCGACATTCAGCCTGCCATAAACAATAGGCTGTTTGCTCAGCCGAAAGCTTTGCAGCGCTTCGCCCTGATCATTTACCATGGCTGTTTCCTGAAACACCGTTTTAGTCCGCTGGCGTTTATAGCTGTCAAAATGAAAACCGCTGGCGATGGGATGATCCGAAGAAAACACCGATTTTTTCAATCGGGCGGTGATGCGGGTTTCTGCATCGCGATAAGCACCACCGGAATGGAGCTGGGCCAGGCTTGAAACTTCAACCCGATCTCCGGGGTGAAAAAGATCCCCGTTCAGTCTGTTGGTTACTTTGAAGGACGCCGGGGTAAAATCGCTGACCAATACGCGGATCGGCTGCCAGCTGCGATCGGCAAATTCACCATGCAGTTTGAAACGGTACCAGCCGACAGGCGCATTATTTGATAGTTTATATTCGCCGCTGTAACTGCCGAATTCTGACAGGGTAAGATCCTCAATCTCATCTACTGTTTTGCCAGTCGGATCAATAATCTCTAATTTATAAGGGCCTTTGGGGGCGGGGGTATAGGCTTTATTATCCTGATCGCGGACATAGAATTTATACTGAATGGTGTCACCGGTGCGGTAGACTCCTTGTGCGGTCATGCCCCAGCTGTCGATATGGCCATAGCGTTTTTTCTGACCGGTATAAACCGTATTGTTAGAGGCACGATAGCTGTTGATTTTAAAACGGTTGTTCAGGGGCAGCAGCGCCATTTCATCATCTTTATCAATACGCACAAATAAATGCGGACAATTGTGGCTGTTGTTACACCAGCCAAAAGTGCTGAGATCCGGGTCAAGCTCCTGCGTTCCTTTCAGCATGGCAAGGCCGCTATTATCCGTCTGGCTGCTATCAAGTGTGTTTACTTCGGCAGACAGCTTTTCAAGAGCATCCCTATAGATCTCAACCCGTGCCCCTTTAACCGGAAGACCGGTTTTAAGATCTGTCACCCAGACAAGGGTATTGTAATGGCCGATCTTAACATGCAATTGATAGGGGCTGACGATGGCCAGTAATTTATGATTATAAGTGCCTTTGAGGACCTCCGGCGCTGTTGATAAGGTGCCGTAAACAGCACCGCTCTGACCCTCCAGCATATCGCGTATGCCCATCGGTACCGCATACTGGATATCCGTTACCAGACCGATATCATCAATCAGGGCGGATTGATCGGTTTTTTGCCCGGCTTTTGTCAGTGTACGGTGCTCAAACGTACTGGCAAAAAGGTTGTTCACGTAGAGGGGGACGTCGGAATCCGTCTGTTTTTCAAGCACGGCGGTTTTATAGGGTAATTCAAAATTCGGCGGGCGGTGGTCTGTCAGAAAACGGATATCAATCGGTGCTTTGAGCGGGCGGCCAAACTCATCCTTCAGATCGGCACCCTTAACATCAGCAAAGACAGACTTAACCCTTTCTTTTAGGCTGAGCGTAGCGGAGGGCGTGCGGATATGATAACTCTCCGCCGCCTGCAGAACCGGTGGCAGCCAGACACTGTAAAGGCGGCCTTGTTGATGTGGGTAGCTTAAGCGGCTTTGATCCCGCCGGTTGGCCCAGGGGTCGAAATCTTCGCGGCCTCTGTCAAGTGCGGGGGTGACCTGAATATGGTCTTTGATTTCTGAAGCCAGAACCGGTGCCGAGAAAACCAGATTGACCGGACGCAAGGGGTTACATTTTTGATCTTCGCTGTCGGATTCACCGGTGACCCTAAAGCCCTGCTTGTCATTGGCAGTACAGGAAACGCCCAGAAATTCAAATTCAGGATAGGTGTGGAAATTGACAACCGTACGCTTGCGAATGCCGGATTGATCACCATGCGCGGAAATCAGACCGGGTTCGACTTTCAGATCAACGCTTGTATCCAGCGGCAGTTCGGTTTGCGGTGTGACAAGCCAGATACGGCGGGCTTCTTCACCATTTAGATTTCGGGGATCATCATCGCTTTTGACCGGATCGGATTCACCAAAATCGAGCGTATAATTTTCGCCGGGTACAGCAATATAGCGCGGGGGTGTTTTGTCATCTGGATCGGCTTCAATGGTAATATTGCGAAGTTCTTTTTGTTCCCCTGACTCGTCTTCATAACTGAAAAATAAATGTTCAGCGACGGAGCTTTTGCTGACTGATTGATTAAAAATCACGCGTATTACGGGTGTGCCCGGAGAGTGCCAGTTTTCAAAACGGGTATAACTGACCCTTGGCCGTACAGTGATAAAATCGTGGTGGACGGCCTCCTTCAGGTTGGCGCCATCCTCTGTCGTAAGGCCCGGTTTCATAACAATGTTGTAATGCGTGGCTTTTTTAAGGGTATTTTCCTGACCCAGCTGGCAGGCAAGCGCACTGGTATTCATCCAGCGCCACTGGCATTCGGGATCCGGTGTGATGTTTACGGGAATTTCATCGGCGGTCCGCTCCATCCGGCCAATCGGCACGACCGGGCGGTTAAATTGAAAGACAATCTGCCGTCCGGCCGGCACATCCTTGCCAGACGGTGTAATGCGGGTAATTTTTAGGGGGCGGTTGTTTTCATTAAACGCTGCCGAATCATATTGGGCAAGGCTTTCGGGGTTTTCGCGAAGCAGGCAGAATATAAAAATAAATATTATCAGGCATTTGGACGAATATTTCATGTTCAGATCCGAATCTTTGGCAGGTTTTATAAAACAACCGACAGTATAGGTAATCGGTATGTATAATTCATTACCTATTTCTCTACGGCGGCCTTTGGCGTATCGATGGGTCCGGTCCTTGGGTTTGTACCTGTTGCGCGATACCGGGCGCAGAACACTTCTGAAGTAAATGTTTTCTCTGTACTGAAAAAAAATCCAGACAAATCGATCATCGAAAAATATGTTTGTGAGTTTAAACCAAATAGTTTTTCTCTTGATAATATCAAAGACTGCTTTGACATCATTAATGTAAATTTTAAGGGGAAATAAATCCCCCTTTAAGAAACGTTGCTTGTTGTACGAGAACAAAAAAACAGACCATGACCAAAAGAAACAAGATGCAGGAAAACGATATAGAAAATAAAAAAAACTATATTTTTTATCACGCTCCCTGCCTGGACGGCATGGCATCGCGGCTTGTTGCAGACTATTTTTTTGGGAAAAACGCTTTTTACGCAGGCTGTGGGCATGGAGCAAATAATAAGCCCTATTATAATATTCCTGAGAACAATAAAGTCTACTTTCTCGATTATGCCCCTGATGAAGAGAACCTTTTACATCTTTTAGAAAACCTGTCAGCCGATGTAACGATTTTAGATCATCATATATCTGCCATGAAAACGCTTAAAAAGGTAGAACATAAGAAACTGACAAAAATTCTTAATAGGGAAGAGTCAGGGGCCGGTTTAACCTGGAATTACTTTTATCCAAGAATAAACAGACCTCTTTACATAGATATTATTGAGGCCATAGACCTGAATAACGTTTCTTTTTTTAAGAATGCTGATCAGTTTTATAATATAGCCGCATATTTTGATCGGTTTCCCTTGGACGATTTTGCTGCTTTTACTTTGAGAATCAAAGAAATTGAAAAGCTATCTCTCGCTGATATCGAAGATTTGGGCCTGCATTATCGACAAAATAATCAGAAAAAAATATTGGAAGATATACGGCAGGCTAAAGTCATTAAGTTAAACACTACTCCTGATGATTATGCTGCCGTTCTCATAAATACAGATCTTTACGAACATAGCCGTGAATTTATACCTTTTCTAAGGCAGCGATATGAAGTAAATGCTATTTTATTGTGGCTCAAAGATGGAGCAAATAGTTATCGGATAAATATTCATACATCCGATAACGAAATCAACGCTCAGAACATCTTATCTCATATAAAAGCTATCACTCAATGTAAAGGCGGGGGACATGAAGATTCAACGGTAGCGCGCATGAATAAAGCTCAATTTGAGGCTTTTCTAGATTGGGTTGGGGGTGGCGTATCCGGCATGCGAGAAAACTTGATTTAAGAAAATTGAAAAAAGCTTATTTTTTCTTTATGTTTCGTGTGCTGGCCGATTTAAGTTGACCGCAGGCCGCCAGAATATCATCACCGCGTGTCTTACGGATCGGGCTGTCTATGCCTTTACCCTCAAGTATTTTGGCAAAAGCCTCAATCCGCTTCCGATCCGAACATTCAAAGGCACTGCCCGGCCATTCGTTAAAAGGGATAATATTCACTTTTGAGGGGATGTCATCCAGTAATCCGGCAAGATTGCGGGCATCTTCATCGCTGTCATTGACGTCTTTCAACATCACATATTCAAAGGTAATGCGGCGACGTTTATCCAGCGGATATTCGCGGCAGGCCTGCATTAATTCCGCGAGCGGATATTTCTTATTAATCGGCATGATCTGGTCACGGATTTCATCATTTACCGCATGCAGGGATATCGCCAGATTGACATTCAATTCCTCGCCGCATTGCTTGATTAACGGGACAAGGCCGGATGTAGACAGGGTGATGCGCCGTTTGGAGATAGATAATCCATCATCATCCATGCAGATTTTCATGGCTTTTGCGACATTATCGTAATTATATAATGGTTCGCCCATACCCATCAGAACGATATTTGTAACATTGCGTCCTTCATTTTTACGTGTTGATGACGGCCATTCTTCCAGCACGTCACGGGCATGCATGATTTGCTGCAATATTTCATATGCGCCCAGATTCCGGACCAGAGGCTGGGTCCCGGTGTGGCAGAATTTGCAAGATAGGGTACAACCGATTTGTGACGATATGCAGAGCGTCCCGCGGTCTTTTTCCGGGATGAAAACCGTTTCAATCAATTGCCCGTCTGCCAGTTTCAGCAGCCATTTTATCGTGCCGTCAACGGATCTTTGTTCCGTTTCCACTTCAGGGCGGCCAACGGTAAACCGATCATTTAAAAACGCCTTGATATCTTTGGGGATATTGCCCATCTCGTCAAAGTTCTGGACGCCACGCTGATATATCCAATGCCAGATTTGTTTGGCACGGAAGGCCGGAATTTTGTGCTCGCCAAGATAATTGATCAGCTCCGCCCTCGACAGACCAATCAGACTTTCCCGCCCTTGCGCATCCAGTTTAGGCGCCGCAAAGACGCGCGCATGTTTTTCGATTGCTTGAACACTCATAATATTTGCATAATACGTGACATTGGGTGTGAGTCAAGAACGTTTATTCGTTGTGTGTTCTAAGTATATTAAGATTGTTCTTTGTGCTTTTTTATTCTTAGGGGGGGGGTGGCGAGGGGAATTTGTGAAAAAGTTTTTTATATACAGCATTTCAATTATGGGGCTCTTTACCGCACAAGGTTATTTTGCTTTTGAACAGGCAAAAACGATTATCCATGTTCGTGCAGAATATCTTCAATATTTCGCAAGCTGAGCGGAAAGAGAACATAATACATAATCGACAGTTTGATAATTTCAGGGCTGGTTTTGTAGTATTTAAATGGATTTTTCTTGATCATAACATGCTAAACTTAAGAAAAGCTCAAGTTAGTCTGACGCTACCCATAAACGGAACTTCATGAATGTTTTTACGTTGGATTATCCTCATTATAAGGTGAAAAATGTCCCAAACAACGGCTGAAAGGGCTTATCTTAATCATATTGCAACCGCAGTGCCTGATTATGATATTCATGAAAAATTTATTCGCTTTGCGCCCCGGTTGATGAGCGATGAGAAAAGCAGTCGGATGATTTTGCCGATCTCCCGCCGCCTGCAGATAGATCACCGTTATTCTGTCCTTCAGTCCCATGCCAATGATGAATGGCTGGATCGGGACGGGTTTTATAACCCCGCGAAAATGCCCGGCACCGAAGAACGGATGCGTTTTTATCAGGATAAAGCCTTTAGCCTGGCACAAAAGGCACTCAACCAACTGGACCTGAACGGGGTTACCCATGTGCTGATCACAAGCTGCACAGGTTTCTATGCGCCGGGCCTTGATAGTGAAATTATCCAGCATTACGGGCTTCACGCGTCTGTTGAAAGAACGATGATCGGCTTTATGGGGTGCTACGCGGCTATAAACGCCCTCAGGCTGGCCCGTCATACTGTGCGGTCAGAGCCAGAAGCGAAATGTCTGATTTTAAATCTTGAGCTTTGTACGCTGCATCTTCAGCACTGCAAAACTATTGATGATGTTATTCCTTTTTTACTTTTTGCA
>JBNJDW010000052.1:0-10466 GCA_051745265.1 Pseudomonadota bacterium | reverse complement strand
ATCCTGTTGCGGGGCATCACTTTCAGACGGATCCGCATTGGGATCAATATCGCCATCCTGATCAAAATCAGGCGTAGACTGTTCTTCACCATCCGCATCGACATCGTTTGAATCGCCCTGCTGCTGATCGGCATTCGGGTCTATATCATCACTGTCCTGATCGAGATCCGGTGCAGATTGCTCATCGCCATCCGCATCGACGTTATCAGAATCCGTTTTCTCAGGCTTATTTTGCGGCTGCGGTGCATCTTCAGAGGGCGTCTGCTGAGGATCCTGCTGTGGATCCTGTTGCGGGGCATCGCTTTCAGACGGATCCGCATTGGGATCAATATCGCCATCTTGATCAAAATCAGGCGTAGACTGTTCTTCACCATCCGCATCAACATCGTTTGGATCGCCCTGCTGCTGATCGGCATTCGGGTCTATATCATCACTGTCCTGATCGAGATCCGGTGCAGATTGCTCATCGCCATCGGCATCGACGTTATCAGAGTCCGTTTTCTCAGGCTTGTTTTGCGGCTGCGGTGCATCTTCAGAAGGCGTCTGCTGTGGATCCTGTTGCGGGGCATCACTTTCAGACGGATCCGCATTGGGATCAATATCGCCATCCTGATCAAAATCAGGCGTAGACTGTTCTTCACCATCCGCATCAACATCGTTTGGATCCGCTTTCTCGATCGGCTCTTTACCATTTTCATCCGGCACAGGTTGATTGTCCTGCTCCGGCGTTTTTTCCGGTGCTGGTTTGCCGTCCTGATCCGGCACATCCTGTTCGGATGGCGCGCCATCAGCGTCTATATCGCTGTCCTGATCAAAGTCAGGGATATCCTGATCCTGTCCATCCGCATCGACATCTTTTTGATCGCCCTGTTCAGGCGTGTCTTTTGGTGCCTCACGGCCTGATTCAGGCTTTTTCTCAGACCCGGGCTCACCTTCCGGAGGTGTGCCTTCCTGGCCTGTATCTTCACCATCGCCTGAAGATTGACCATCTTTTGGCGTGCCTTTTTCTGGCTCCGGTGAATCAGGATCCATATCCGGCAGGCGGTCATTCTGGCCGAGATCCGGCACATCCTGTTCGTCGCCATCTGCATTAACGTCATCTTCAGCTCTTTTCTTGGGATTTTCCTTTTTATTATCAGGATCATCCTTTGAAGGCTTATGTTTCGGTGGCGTTCCTTTATTAGGATCATTCTTCTTTGGATCTTTATTGTCCTTAGACGGATCCTTTTTGGGTGGAACACCGTCTTTGTGGAAATCATCATCACGCATGAGGACCTCCTTTTTGTTGAGGCGTCGGCGGCCAGTTCGGAGGACGCGGCGGATTATTTTTCTTTTGCTGTTCTTTCTCCATAAACTGCTTTTGTTTTTCTTCCAGTTTCTGGTCATACTGTTTGGAGAAAAAGTCCAAAATATCCTTGATCAGCGGTTCACAATACTCATCTGAAATTTTCTCAATGATTTCATTGCGTTTCTCGCTGGACAGCACCACCTTTTCGTCAAAATTACCAAAAAGCCGCTGACTTAAGCCCGGATATTTTTTATTCAGACCGTCTTCACCACCGATCAAATCGCGCAGATTTTTGAAATCGGCATGTTCAACGCCTTGCTGGTCACGTTTAAAGCTTTGTCCGGGTTTAACTTTCCTGACAAGATCCGGATCAACCCCGGCAGACCGCCAGCCTTTATCTGTTGCCGGGAAAAAGTTATTCCGTTGATAAAAATCAAGATTAATCGCATTGACCAGATTCATATAACGGGTCAGCGCATGCGGAATTCTGTTAGACTTTGGTGCCCGTTCCATCCCGACATTTTCACTGGTAACCCCGGCGATGTTCAAAGAAACACTAAAATCCTGTTGTCTGGTTTCCCCGCGTTCGGCTGCAAAATGGTTACGGATATTTTTCTCGACCGCTTCATAAAGCATCTGGCGCAGGTTAAATTCGACCAGCTTCATACGCAGGCTTTTATATTCGTCCATAGACAAGCCGGAACCACGACCCCGATTCTTTTTGGCGGCATCGCGCTTACGAATCAATGGAATGATTTCTTCCTGAAGCTTTAACATCCGGGGGGTCGGCTTTTTGGAATACAGCGCCTTGCCGATTTCACGCAGGCTCATGGCGCGCATATGTTCAAAACCACTGGTCAGGCTGTCAATAAAGTTAATTGATAACTGATTCTTGATCGGGTCATAACGGGTGCGGGTGCCGGGCCGGCCATAGGCGTATTTGGTCCCTTTATCGCGCAGCGCTTCATTTACAAAGCTGCCGATTTCACGCAATTCAACCAAGGCATCAAGGCTGTTTACTGTTTGCTTCCAAAGATCGGATTCATAAAATTTATCCGGCTCTACCGGGGGTTCCCATTTACTGGTCACATCTGGATTGGTAACGACATAAGACAAAGCCGCGGACCAGACCAGCTGGTTTTCCGGGCATTTCAAATCGGGCGGACTTGCAAGCTGTCCGCTTTGGACAGCTGCCAGCGCTTTACTTACTTCTTTTTGATAGGATTCCCGCTGACTGGGAAGATTACTAACGAATGACTTCATTTCGTCAAACGTAAAAGGCTTGGGATTCTGTTTGCGGCCGGCAGCTCTGACCTTAGAACGCAGCATTAACCGCTGTTTGGTCAAGGGTTCGCGTAAAATCGTCTCTAATGACTTTCTGTACACGTTATTCCCGTTACGTGGGCTCAGCTTGCTATTATTTTTATCCTGATCCGACATTGAACCTACCTGCGATGAATACCCCGCCACGGCAAAGCCGCAGCCAAACAATCCATCTCGTTTACGTTTTGTTAACGCTGCCATAATACGGAAAGGTTCCGCCACTGTAAAGAGACAATTACATAAGTTGGTTTTTTTTTACCAGAACAGGGGGCTAAATTGTAATAAAGTTGCGTATATATGCGGATTTGCGGTGTTTTAAAATTTTAGCGCTTTTTACGTAAGCCCAATCAATAAAGCCAGAATCACAAAGACGGTTACATATATATGTAGGACAAAGCCGCGTTTAATATCCGCCAGTGTCGCGCGTGCCGTTGCGCTTTCATGGCCAATCCAGGGATAAACAACCTGCGCGCCGCTCTGATAATTCAGCCCACCACCCAGGCTGACCCCAGCCGCACCGGCAAAGGCCTTTAAAGGAACGCCAAAATTCAGGCCGGGGAAATGCTGGCTGCCATCAAATACGACATGAAGCGCCTGACGTGGCCGCGCTGTCGGTGTAATAATAGCCGACAGACAGATCAACGCCGCTGTAATCCGGCTGGGGATCAGGTCAAACAAGGCCTGCAGCATATAAAACGGTTTGAAAAAGAATGATTTTGGCCGCACTCCAAAATCTATTTCCCGCCCGGTTGACAGCGTGAAAATATACAGCATCAGCCCGACCAGTCCAAAAGAGACCAGCGCCAAAACCGGCCCCACAACATAAATGCTTAAAGACCGGCATGTATATAACAAAGCCGCCCGGGCAACGGTATGGGGATCAGAGCTTTTTAAATCCAAACCGGTCAGATCGGCCAGCGCACCTGCTTTTCCCGGTAAATCCTTCAGGTTTTCAACAGCCGTCACACCGCGCAGCATGCGCCAGACCGTTATTATATTAACGCTGCCCCAGACCAGCACAATAATACTCAACCAGCCATAAGGCAGCAAAAGCGTTATATTCCGCACCAGTACAGCCATGCTCCAGCCGACAAGCATCATAAAGCCCAACGTCAGAAGCCCCCTTATAAACAGGGCGCGGGGACTGCGATTGGCGCGATTGAGCTTCTGGCCCAGCGCATCCATCAGTCTTTGAGCAAACCACCAGACCAAAGGCGGCCGATGGCTTTGCCCGGGCAGCAAAACCCCCAGCACAAACTGGGCGATCAGAACAACAGCCAATACGGAAATATAGAAAAACAGCGACTGCGTTTCAATAAACTGCATATGAGCAAAAGGCATGTTTATCCCTTTATAATAAGAATTACGCTGGTTTCACTGCATTTATTATGCCGGATTTACAAAACACAGGCTGCCCGTTTGCGATTTGCCTTATCTGCAGGCATGAAAAAAGAGCCGGATAATAGTCCGGCTCTTTACGTGTTCATTTTATTCGCGTAAATCGCGCTGTGTCCGTTCCTTGCGTTCATGGCGCTCCTGCGCTTCAAGGCTCAGCGTTGCGATCGGGCGTGCTTCAAGACGTTTTACACTGATCGGCTCATCGGTTTCTTCGCAATAACCGTAAGTGCCTTCCTGCACCTTTTCCAGCGCTTCATTGATTTTGGAAATCAGCTTGCGTTCACGGTCACGGGTCCGCAGTTCCAGTGCATGATCGGTTTCAGCAGAGGCCCGGTCCGTCAGATCCGGTTTTTGCAGATTATCTTCCTGCATGCTCTGAATGGTTTCACTGGAGCCGTCCAGCAGTTCCGCCCGCCAGCGCAGAAGTTTCTGGCGAAAATATTCCAGCATCAGGGGATTCATAAATTCTTCGTCTTCGGATGGTGAGTAATCCGGGGGCAAGATTGTTGAAGATGTCTCGGCAACACTCATCTGGCGCTCCTTATGTGTGCAGTTGATATAACTTAATTCTAAGTGCAAAAATAGAATTCGACAACAGCTTTATCAAGCTATCCTCTTCATATTTTTGAAAAAATATTAGGAACGGTTGAATTTTGCAAGCTCAACCTGCGCCCGAAGGTCAATTTCTTCCATTATTTCGCGCAGATTCGGATCATCAACCTCATCCTTACGATCAGCAACAAGCTGGGACAGATCGGAAAGCGCCTGACCTGAAATCCCGCCCATCAATAATCCCATACGAATATGTTCCAATTGATCCAATACATCATTGGCGCGCTTTTTGGCTCTGGCGCGTGCTTCCTCAGACGTACTGTCATCGGCCTCCTGCAATGATAACAGCGTTTCCAGCGCTGCTGCAGGCCCAACGCCGGAAGCACCGCCGGCAGATGACGTGCTTTCCGTTTCCTCGCTGCCGGAAATCATTGAGCCAAAACGGTTATCGCCGCTTTTCTTGGCGCCGCCGCTTTTGGAACCTTTTTGTGTCTTTCCGGTCTTACCGGGGCCTTCAACTTTCATATCGGTCTTTCTTCAGACAAAAATGATTAAACTTACCTTATAGTATAAGTATATATATCACTGAAACCAATCGGCAATTTTTGCCGTATAGGCCGGCGGGCCGAAACCTTCATCTCGCCTCAAGAAATGATATTAAAAGAACCTTCACAACCATCTGTTTTAAAATAAAAATATTGAACTGGCACAGTATTCGCATATCTATGGACCGGGTAGTTAAAAAAGGTGAACAAAATGCGAAACATATTAAACATGAAAAAATACAAACGGCATGGCCTGCGTATGATGATCGCGCAGCTGGTTTTGATTGCAGCCATTGCGATCCCTTATGAAGCCAACGCCGTTTCCACACGGATTAAAGACATTGTCTCCTTCGAAGGCGTTCGCGACAACCTGCTGGTCGGCTATGGCCTGGTTGTCGGTCTGAACGGTACCGGGGATTCTCTTGGGAATTCCCCCTTTACCGAGCGCAGCGTCACCGCGATGCTCGAACGTCTGGGGGTGCAGGTCAGAAACTCCAGCATGAATACAGAAAATATTGCCGCCGTCATGGTCACGGCAACCCTGCCACCCTTTACCAATCAAGGTTCACGGATTGATGTCTCGATTTCTTCTTTAGGCGATGCCTCGGACCTTAAAGGCGGCACACTGGTTGTTACCCCGTTGATGGGCGCTGACGGCGAAGTCTATGCCGTTGCCCAGGGCACCGTTCATGTCGGTGGCTTCTCAGCGGAAGGTGATGGCGGATCCGTTACGCAGAATCTGCCGACCTCCGGCCGGATTGCTGACGGGGCGATTGTTGAACGTGAACTGCCATTTGACCTTGCCGAACTGACCGAAATCCGCATGGCCTTACGGAACCCTGATTTCACCACATCACGCCGTATTGCCGCGGTGATCAACAACTTCCTCGACAGCAATGCCGCGCATGCTGAAAACGGCAGCTCGGTCAAAATGGCCCTGCCCGACGGGTTTGATGGTAATATTGTCGATCTGGTAACAGATATCGAACAGCTATATGTCGAACCCGATCAAATGGCCCGCGTTGTTATTGACGAGCGTTCCGGTGTCATTGTCATGGGTAAAGAAGTCCGCATCAGTACGGTTGCCATTGCACAGGGTAATCTGACGATCAGCATTAATGAAACGCCACAGGTATCACAGCCGCAGGCATTTGCTGAACAAGGTGAAACCGTAACCGTGCCGCGGACAGATATCGAAGTCACCGATGGTGATGAAAAACGCATCGCGGTCATGGATGGCGGCGTCACCCTACAATCGCTGGTCGAAAGCCTGAACGAGCTGGGGATTGGCCCGCGGGATATTATCACCATCCTGCAATCCATCAAATCCGCCGGCGCCCTTCAAGCTGATATTGAGGTGTTATAATGGAAGCCATAGGAGCAAATACTCTGGATCATCAGCTGTCTGCCGCCATGGGCGCACGCGGCCAGAGCGGGCTTGAAAACGTAAAAAACAAAATGGCCGGCGCCGATCCGCAGAAGATGGAGAAAACCCGCGAAGCTGCCGAAGAATTCGAAGCCACCTTCCTATCACAGATGCTGGCCCATATGTTCTCGGGCATCGAAGTAGACCCGACATTCGGCGGTGGTAAAGGCGAAGAAATGTTCAGAAGCATGATGGTCGAAGAATACGGCAAAAGCTTTGTTGACAAAGGCGGGGTTGGCATCGCCGATCAGGTTCAGGCCAAATTGATTGAAATGCAATCACAGTTGTAAGGAGAGAAAAATGAAAATAAACATGACAACAGATTCGCTCACCACAGAAAAAAAACCGACAAAACCAATTGCTTCTATCGAGGCTGAAGCGGCGGACATGATCCGGTTGATGAACGACTTCGCAGAAGTGCTGCAAAAGGAAAACGAGCTTTTAAACAAGGCCAAATTCCGCGAGATCGAAACGCTCCAGCCCGATAAGCGCAAATATGTTGAAGCCTATCAAAGCAAGGTCGAACTTCTCAGCCAGCATAAGGCACAATTTGCCAATATGGACAAAACACTGGCCGAAAAACTGGTTCTGACCCGCACCGAATTTATTAAAACCCTCAACAAAAATCTGCGCGCCCTGGCTGCGGCCAAAGATTCCAGCCGCCGTCTGGTTCAGCGGATCCTTGATACCGCCCGTGACGTTGCCGAAAATAAAACCAATTATAATGCCACCGGCACCATGCTGAGCTCGAACCCGTATTCGGCAACCTCAGTCGGGTTTAATCAGGAATTATAAGCCCTCTGCAGATAATAATAAACGGATCGCTCATGATAGCCTCATGGGCGATCTTTTTTTATTATTGCGCGTGTGTCGGAACATGGCGGTCCATTGAAAAGCGGCACGGCCTGTCAATTTTACGGCTGATCCCCTCACCACTGGACTGGTAAAACTTCTTATCGCGCAGATCATAAGCCGTCAGCCAGCCTTCTGCCACGGTATCAATACAAATAAAGGCCTCTTTTTGTGCGGGCTTACCTGTCATCAGCGCGCTATGGCCACAGACAATTTCTTTATTAAAATGCTCGGTCGGCTTTGCATTGGCCATAAAGACCATACGTAACGTACGCGCCTCTTGTTCATGCGAAGGAAGTCTGGGATCATAGCTGGCATGAACAAACACGTGATCTTTGCTTTCATGGATATTCTGCGTGCGCTCTAAAAAATCAACATGCGATTGGGGTATGCGCTCAACCAGGTCTTCTATCGTCAAAGCCCCGTATGACTCGAGCATCGCCTGACCGCCGCCTTTATCAATCCATCTTTGGACGATAGCCTTATAGCCGTCATCATTTGGGTCATGCTTGGTCAAAGCAAACAGGCATGTAGCCTCATGATTACCGCGCAGGAAGACACAATCGTGACGCTGCTCAAGCTTCAGAAGAAAATCAATAACCTCCCGCGATGCCGGGCCGCGATCGATATAATCCCCTAAAAAAATAAGCTGATCATCTTTTTGCAGATCAAGACATTCTATCAACGCCTCCAGCGCCCGAATATCGCCGTGAATATCACCAATTGCAAAACTTCTTTTTGACATATTAAGACTGTAGTCTATACAGTTAAAACAGGCAAGTACGGTTTAAGTATAGCCTATACCGTTTTGAATAAATATTGATATTTGATAATAAAGTATATTGGCGAACCGGGAGAATAATAATGAGCCAGATTCAATTTCTTATTATTATGGATGTATTGCCCGTATTGTTTTCGATCATTGTTATCTTATTATATATAAAGAGTAAAAAAAGAACTCTCCTGCAAAAAACAGGCGTTGTTTTGTTTTTATTAGTCTCGATGTTTATCGTTCAACAAAGCTTTGCGGCTCATAAAGCGTTATTTCCTAAGAACGATTGTATAGAATCTGTAAATGGTATGTTGGTAACGTCCTATCCGAGTGTTCAGCAAACTATATGGCACAAAATTTTTGACGCGCCCGAACATTCGCAGCAGCCTTATTGCGCATCTGCTGGCAAGGGATAAACAATGCTAGCCTGTTTAGGTTATAAAGCATGTTATGACATGCCGATGATAGCCACCTATAAAAAGCCCGCGATCTGAAAACGGATCGCTCGTGACAGCCCACGGGCCCTTACCCGACAGCCACTTTATAAATCACGAGCAACCCCATACTCTGTTATATATTCTTTTGCCTTCTCCTTCGCGCGCTCTTGATCTTCCGGGCTCATCTTGCCCAGCATAAGCCCGGTTGCAAAGACAACCGCTTTCGGATCAGATTTCTTGAGCTCACTCGGAGGGGTAGCGGTAAGAAACGTGTATCCCCAGGCAAAAGCTTCAATTGTATCCTTGGGCACCCCCTCCCCTTTAACATAATGGGTGACCAATTCCCTTTGCGCTTTTACATTTCCCGCCCCTGCGAGGATGAGGCACGCTTGTGCTCTTGCTCTTTCATGAGCGACATTATCAAAGCATTTACGTTCAGACTTTTTAAGATAGCTTTGAGCTTGTTCAACATTTCCGGCCGCCGACTTTTTATATAACTTCCCTGCCAGCGGTACATTTACCTCACCCGCAGTCCCATCAGAATACATAACGGCTAAATAATAATGTGCTTGTGGCAAACCCTGATCGGAAGCTTTCTTATGCCAGTAGAAAGCCTCTTCCCAATTTTTTCCACCCTCATCCTTCATATAAAACAGGCCTAAATTGTATTGAGCGTCCACATATCCTTTATCAGCCGCGCGTTTATACCAGGCAATCGTCTTTTCGAAATCTTGCTCGACACCATCGCCATCTATATACAACATGGCCAAATAAGTTTGAGCGGTCACATCTCCTGCCTCAGCAGCCTTATTAAGCCAAGTAACAGCTTGCTGAGTCTTTCCAACTTCATGGAGTAATATCCCCAGATTTGATTGGGCCGTGATATGATCTTGCTCCGCAGCTTTCCGATACCAATGTTCCGCTTTTTTAGCATCAGCCGCCGTACCTCGACCAAAATCATAAGCACCACCCAGAGCATACTGGCTTTTTGCATGCCCTTGTTCTGCGGCTTTTTGATACCACTGAAAAGCACTTTCATAATCTTTCTCTACGCCATAGCCTCTGGCATAATTCCGGGCGAGCTGATATTGCGCTGCGGGGTCCCCTGCTTCGGCACGGCTGGCAATATTCTCGTCAGCCGTATGACGGAATCCAAAGCTCTCCGGCCCCTTTATTAAAAAGACCGCCAACAAACTGACCGTGACCGGTAAAATTACAAATTTGAAAACCTGCGAAATACTTTTCTTCATTATGCCCCCCTGCACAGTCTGTTGCCCCCTACATTGAACAACCATTTTCTGCCGGGGACAAGAATTACGTTTTGGTTTCCGTGGTGACTGCCCGGCTAAAGTGGCACAAAAACTGCCGATATAACCATTAAAGGTACGGACAGATCCTCTGACCGCCTGCTCGAAGCCCCTTTAAACACGCCAGAAAACAAAAACTGGCACGCTGTATGCATACCTTAGGGACAGGAAAGTTTACGAGGAAATTATGACCGTTAACGTCGATACAAATACAATGCAGACCCAAGGTGCAAAAAACGCGCCTGACGGTGCTGCGGCCCTGCAAAAGGGCGGTATCGGCGGTCAGCAACAGGGCATTGATTTCATCGCCATGATTTTGTCCCGCCTGCAACAGGACGGGACAATCCCCCAGTCTACTGAGACCTCCCCCTCCCCCTCTGGCTCAGTAGACGGCCTTAAAGGCAAGCTGCAGGAAATTATTTCCGGGCTTGCTGCGAATCAGGCATCTGCAGGAAATGCAGGACAAAATGCCGAGTTGTTCCAGAATGGAACAGCGTTACCGCAGCAAGGCGCAGGACAAAATGCCGCACTATTGCCACAGCAAGGCACACAGGGGCAGAATTCAC
>JBNJDW010000051.1:0-10516 GCA_051745265.1 Pseudomonadota bacterium | reverse complement strand
GATCAGATCAAACTTGCCATGGAACGCTGGCGCTGGTTTCCGCAGGATATGAAGGACCGCCATATTCTGGTCAATATTGCCGGTTTTTATACCAAGGCTGTTGAAAAGGGGCAGGAAAGCTTTGCCATGCCGATTATTGTCGGTGAGGTCGCGCATCAGACCCCGGTCTTTGGCAGTGTTATCAGTGATGTGAGAATGCATCCGGACTGGACCGTACCCACCAGTATCGCCCGCCGTTACCTGATTGATAAAATCCAGAAAAAACCGGCGCTGATTGATCAGTTAGGCTATCAGCTCCAGCATATCGGCGGTGATGGCGTAAAAAACATCCCCTGGAAAAATGTCAATCTTCACAATCTTGATAATATTGACCTGTCACAATATCGTTTCCGCCAGAAACCGGGACCTAATAACGCCCTTGGTCTGGTCCGGTTTTCGATAGAAAATAACTATTCCATTTTCATGCATGGCACGCCGCAGATGAGCCTGTTTAATGAAGGTGACAGAACATTCAGTTCGGGCTGTATCCGTGTACAGGAACCTTTAGTCATGGCCAAGTTTATCCTTAAAAACAAAGATCTCAGCGAAAGTGAAATAGAAGATCTGTATTATCTGGATGACGGTGAACAGGCCAAAACCAAGACCATTCCTCTGGATGAAGATCTGCCCGTTTACCTGACATATGCCACCGCCTGGGTTGACCGGCAGGGTAACATCCATTTCGGTGATGATGTTTATGGCCGCGATAAAAAATTAAAAAAGGCTTTTGCCCGGACTTACTAAAATCTCAGAACCGCAACGGAACTCTTACCCGATAAAAATGTTTGTATTGATATACGTTCAATTCACTTATTCAGGAGAAAATCATGAACAACCTTGTCACTGCCACTTTTAAAACCCGCGAAGATTCAGTAGAGGCCCTTGAGCGTCTGGAATCCCTTGGTATTACCGATGATCAGATCAGCATGGTCGTCACCGATGAAACCCGCGGCAACAGCTTTAACATGGAATCACACAGCCGCGTTGACGAAGGCACCGCTGCCGGTGCAACAGCCGGCGGCCTGACCGGTCTGATTATTGGTGCGATCGCAACAGCCGGTACCATTGTCATTCCGGGTCTTAACCTTGTTGTTACCGGTGCGCTTGCAGGCTCACTTGCCGGTCTTGGGGCCGGTGCCGCAACAGGCGGTCTGATCGGCGCGCTGGTCGGCGCCGGTATGACAGAACATGAAGCTAAACTTTATGCTGATGAAATTAAAAACGGCGGGATCTTGCTTGCCGTACGTGCTGCAGATGACAAGCAAAAAGATCTGATTCACGCGACACTGGAAAATGTCGAATGCTATAATCTTGCCGCCTAAATATTAAGATTATAAACGAGACCAAAAGCCGCTCTGGATTTCCGGGGCGGCTTTTTTAATAATCCCATTCCCAGAAAACACCGGCGCCTGAATTTCCACTGCTTCCCGCCTTGCTTTCCAGTGTTACATGGGGTGTGACTTCAACCTCAACCACAGCGGCGCTGGCATTATCCGTCCCCCCCTGTTGAAGCTGAAAGTAAACCTTATCCGTTAAGTATTTTCCGGCACCGACGGTCACATTATCACCGCCGCCTTCAATACGCAGATTATCCAGACCGGTCAGGTCCCGAAGCGCGCCCAGGGGATCCATGCCTTCGCCCTGCCCGCTGAACCGACGGATCGTGCTGGCCAGCTGCACAGCCTGAAACGGCGATATTGTCGATGTATCACGCCCGAATAAGACATGGGCGAGTATCTCATCCTCCGGCAATGAAGGCACCGACACAAAGCTTAAATTCGGCTCCTGCGCCGGGCCGGTCATCAGGATCTGCGCCTGTATATCCCCGGCCTCCGTTTCAACCATGATATCCAAATAGGGGGAGGGCGGCACGGTCCCCTGAAAACGCAGATTTGCCCGGCTGATTTCAAACACTTTGCCTAATTCTTCATACCGTCCGCGGATGGCGGACAAAGTGCCATGCAGTTCCGGCGTTGCTGCCGTGCCTTCAAGATTCAATCTACCGCCAAGCTCGGCATCAAGCCCCCAGCCCCGAATAAAAACACGTTTATCCGCGCGGATCGCAACATCCAGCTTCAGAATCTCCAATAAAGGGGGTTGTGTCTCTGCACCTTTTTCAACGATATTCAATTCCGGAATCGTCGTATTAAAACGCCCCGGCAAGGTGATCAGAATTTCCTCGGGCATAATAATGCCGCTGACCAGATAACGGTCATCAACCGACTCTATAAGCAGATCGGCATCAATTTCGACCTTATGCTCTGATTTTTGCAGCAAACGCATATCATCTGCGGTAATGGATACCTCCAGATCGGGGCGCAGGCCTGTCGAAAAATCAATCCGGCCT
This sequence comes from Pseudomonadota bacterium, assembly GCA_051745265.1. Classification (GTDB taxonomy): domain Bacteria; phylum Pseudomonadota; class Alphaproteobacteria; order Micavibrionales; family CSBR16-224; genus JBNJDW01. Next base: position 8,130 of record JBNJDW010000051.1, on the reverse strand, counting down.
TCAGAGGTAATTTCTCCCTTTCGTCCATCTGATGCTGTCAGGCTGTCAATAACAACGGTACTGCCCTGCAACCGCGCTGTACCATTAATATCATCCAGAAAAAGATTGTTTAATTTATTCTGAAAACGGCCTTCAGCCAGTGTAATATCACCATTCAGGGATGGCGTGGCAAGACTGCCGGTAATCGCCGCATCCAACGCAACATCGCCCCGCACCGTCTGAAGATCATTTAAAAATGGTGATAGAACCGCGCCCAGATTAAAATCACCTTTGGCCGTACCCGAAAGTTCTGCTGTCCGGTCCACGGAAAATTCAAAAGGATACAGGGCAATCTGCACCGGCAGATCCGCGCGTATGACCAGCGTTTCAATGCCCCGGCCCTCTGCTGTGGCCATAATATTGGCCTTGTTCTCACGATAGCTGCCGGTCAGGGCTATTGTTGCCTCCTGCTGTTCTATCGCAGCACCGGTCAGCTGTGCCCGGCCCTCCATTTCAGGGGCGGCCGGGCTGCCCTGAATATCCAGCTGTCCGTCGGTAATAACCAATTTCCGCTTCATATTCAGATACGGCAGCTGGGCCAAAGCCAGATCGGAGGCTTCTATTTCAAGATCCAGCATCTCAGGCGTCGCCTCCCCTGTCATCGTGGCCTGCCCGCTGTCCAGGTTGAGAACAGCCTCTTCAACCTCGAGGTTTCTGGCTTCGGGATCAACACGCGCGCTGGCATTGAAAGCAAAAGGCTCCTGCTCCGGCCCCTGCATTTCAAGATCAAGCATGAAATGGCGATCCTGCTCCGGCGTCAGAGTGAAATTCAACTGGTCAAGTTTACGGTCCTGATAGGCAATATCGGTAAAATGCCCCGTACCGCTATAGCTGCCGTCATCAAAGGCAAGAGAAACCTGCCCCTGCCCTGCCAGTCCCTCCAACCCTGACAGACCCTCTACCAGATCCAGGCTGGACATCTCTGCCTTGATTTCGCCTTTTATACCCGTATCTTCGCCAAACCCGTAAATGACATTACCATCCAGCGTAAAACCGTATCCCTGACCTTTAATGGCACTCAGGGCAATGGCGCTGTCACTGCCCGAAAGTGGCGTTTCAACCGTGAAATCCTCACCCATAAACGCGCCGCGGACGGAAACCGCACCGCTGTAATCATCTGTTGTCCCGAATATATTCAGGTCAATATCGCCCCGCCGTTCCAGCCGCGGATGAAATTCCTTTTCAACCGCACCTGTGACCTGTACATCAAAGGCACCGTTGGCACTTTCCCAGCCGCCAAGGCCGCGGATATCATATTGATCTGCTTTTTTCGCTGTAAAAGCCTCGACAGAGATAATCCCGGTTTGCCACGGGGCCGATATCTGATAATCAAAATCATCGGGGAGCGCCGCAGACTGCGCCGCCAGACTGATATGCCCGGCCAGCGTTACAGCCTCATCATCCAGCCTGATATCCTGAGCCATTTTTAACGGCGTTGTTACCGGACCGCCCGGAACCTCAGCGCCCAGAGTAAGCTGCTCAATATTGCTGTTCAGGACAATTCTGTTGAAATACAGATCGGGCCGTGCCGGTAATGCAAAGGCCTTGCCATCCGGCTCTGTCTGTTCTTCTGCCCTGCCCTGCGGCAAACGTTTAAGGTCTATAAGCTCTGCATTCAAATTCACAACAGCCCGGCGCAGGGCTAAGGGCAGGATATCAATATCAATGCCGATTTTCTGGGCCTCAAGGAAGACGCCCTGCTGATCGGCAAGGCTCATGGATTTGGCCCGCACGCCAAATAACCCCTGCAGTTCAAAATCACCCAATGTGACTTCATAAGGCGTATTTTCGGCAAGGCCTGTCAGTCGGGCGGACAGCCAGTCCGACCCCTTATCTGTTGTTGTCAGCCAGATGGCAAAACCCTGCAGACCCATCATAACGAACAGAACAATGACAAAAGCCACCGAAATCAGCGCGGCCGCAAAACGGCCCGTATATCTGGATAATTTTATAAACACGCTTTTCATCATTAGAATGCCTGCCCGATACTGATATAAAGTTGATAGGCTGAATCGGCCTGATCCCGTTTATTAACCGGTACGGCAAGATCTACACGCAGCGGCCCGAAATCGGTATAATACCGGAACCCCGCGCCTGCACCAATATAGTAGCCTTCCTTAAAATCAGGAAAAACAGCATCATAAGCGCCGCCACCGTCAACAAAGACAGCGCCGCCCATTTTTTCCGTCACTTTAAACCGCAGTTCGGCCGCGGTTTCAACAACTGATCGCCCGCCTGCCGGATCGCCATTGACCTCTGGCCCCGCTTCCTGATAGCCAAAGCCGCGAATGGACCCGCCGCCACCGGCATAAAAGCGTTTTGACGCCGGCGTATTTCCCGTACCACTGCCCAGCAAACCGCCCAGCCGACCGCGCAGCGCCAGCACCAGATCGCCTTCGTCTTCCGGCTTTAAATCTAAATAGGTGCTCGCCGACAGGCTGGTTTTGACAAAGGGATCAGCTTCACCCAGAACATCGAAAAACGGCTCGCCCCGCCCCTGAATATGCCAGCCGCCATGGGGATCAAGCGGGTTTTCCCGGTTATCATAGGTCAGGCGGACAGGTGTGGAGAACAGGCCAAAGGTCGATTCATCGTCGGTATTCTTATCGGTAATAACAGTGGTCTCAACCGCAAAGCCAAGCGATCCTTTTAAATCAGAATGAAATTTATTTTCAAGACTGATCGAGGCGGAAAGACTATCCTCAATATATGCTTCTGAATCAATCTTGCCCAACCGGTTTGATATATTCAGCGTCCGTTTATCACCCCAGAAATACGGTTTTGAAAAATCATTTTGCAGGCTTTGCTCCAGGAAGTTTGCTTTAAACCGCGAAGACACACGTTCACCTGCGCCCAGAAAATTACGGTGCACCCATTCGGCCAGTATACCCGGCCCTTCATCGGTGTAATAACTCGCGCCCAGCCGCACAGACCGTGGTGCCCGTTCCTTCAGATTAAAGACCACATCAACACTGCCATCTGCATTCGGCGTTTCGGGCAGGACATCACGGGCCACACTCAGAAGACCGGTTTCCAGCAATGCGGTTTTAGTTTTCTCGATTTTGCTGTAATTCCAGCAATCGCCTTCCTGATAACCAATAAACCGTTCAAGATATTCATTCTTAATATCCGGCGCGCCTTCAAACCGGGTTTGGCCAAACCGGGATTTAAGGCCGGCATCGACAATAAAAGTTACAGATCCGGTGCGCTTTTGATGATCAAGAATAACTTCATGGGAAAGCTCGAGATTATACGGACAAAAATCCGCCTGAATATCCTCGCCCAATGAACGCTGCGCCTGCAGGACGGATTTTGCCTCCAGCGGTTCTCCCGCTTCCAGCTGCCGCACGCTGACATCCTCGATACCCTCGATATTGATATCAGAAATGGTATAGGTTTCTCCGGTATTGATATCGAGCACCGGGTTTTCACCTTCGACAAAACGGATGCTGGCATCGTAATACCCTTTGGCGCGCAAGGCTTTTCTGGTTTCGGACTCAATACCGGTATAGGTCCCCTCTTCGGTCACGCCATGGGTGTTAAACCTGTCCAATATGGACTCATCAAGCCATTGATATAAATCGCTGTTTTTGGAAACGCCGGAGATCGACACATTCGGATGCGCCAGTACCGTGCTCTTAGACACGCCCAGCAGAACGACAAGCAGGCAGAACAGAATTATCCGAAGGCGCTTTTTCATACCGTTAATGTAGACGATCAGCACCGATTGTCTACTGAGATCAAACAAAAAAAGCGGTAAAAGTTCAGCCTAACGGGCAAGCAGGACGTGATAAAAATAATGTACATCAACCATCCCATTATAATCATAACAAGCGGTACTTTGATTTTCTAAGGCCGACGCCTCAGTATCTCCAAGCTGAAAAACCAAATCCATGCCTTCAGATCCTCCCGCTATTGGAAAACTTTCTGCTTCATCAAGGACCGAAGAGAAAGCAGCAGCAGCCGTTGTAACACTTGGCGGGTCATCGGTTGTAAAGCCGATTTCCTGATTAATACGGTTACAGGCGCTTTCGATCACTCTGGTAACAAAAACAAGTTCAACGCCGCTGTCGCCGACATCATCAGAATCCTGCCCCAGACCGTGAACAGAAAATGTACTGGTCACACCGTATTCTGTCGTCCCGGCCTCCAGAGAAATCTGCGAGGGTTCCTTATAAGGCACCCCGCCGCCGGCTTCGTCAAAGATATGGCAGGATTTATCACTCGGGCTGTTTGGATTCAGATAATGCCCGGCTGTATTATAATTTGATCTGTCCGGATGATCAAAAGACAGCTCCGTCAATTCGCAGCCATGGGCAAGCATCAGATTGGCCACCGCCTGCTCAATCATCACCGCATAATCAAGCAGTTCATAAGTTTCAATACTGACCTTTTCATTATCAAGAGAACCCTGATAGTTTTCTGTGCGCATAACCATTGCTGACAAAGCGCCGAACAGGACGATTGCAATCAAGACAATAAATAAGACATTTCCCCGTTGATTCATACGCTCTATTCTAAGCCATAAGGCTTAAAAACTCCCTATCGTTGCATCAAAACGCTGTAAAAAGTGTATTTATCATTACTTGAGGCATAAAAACATCCGGTTGGCCGCCCGGCAAGCTCTGTGGCATTGCCCGCATCTTTACCAAGGCTGGTGCCAAGGCCAATACCGTCATCTGAAAAACCCGTAAAATACGGAAAGGTTTCCGCCGCAGTACCGGGCACGGTAATCGCTGTCGTATCAGCCACCGGCGGTGCCCCTGACGGGTTACGGTTACCCATGATTTTATTGATCTGGTAACAGACATCCTCGGTGACATAAGTGGCCATTGTCAGATCAACACCTTCATTACCGCCATCCGTACCGACACCCTCAACACCAAAATTGGCGTGAACATTATATTCCGTACCACCCTGAGCCTTCGATGATGGTGGCGGCGTTATATAAAGCGTATCAACACTTTTCTTACCAAAAACATGGCAGGTCTCTTGTATTGGTGCATTCGGGTTATAATAGAAATCACCACTAAGAGCATAATATTCCGCACGCTGGGGATGATCAAATGACATTTGTTTCAGCTTGCAATGATTGACCAGATTAAGTCTTTCAACGGCTGAAGAAACCTGCCCTGCATATTTAATAACCTCCGACGCATCCAGATAGGCGCGCTCCTGATCCGTGCTGCCGGCATTACCGCTTGATTTGGTCATCGTAAAGCCCAGATATGCAAACAGAGCCACAGCAATAAGAATAAGAATCAGGGCGTTCCCCTGTTCTGTTGGATGTTGCTTGTTAACGATATCTGATTTCATTTTTTACTGCGCCGCCAATGCCTGAATATAAGCATAAGGTGTTCCGGTTGATGACAGTTGCACACAAAAACTCCATTCCCCGGAGTAAGACGTACCGTCACCATAAACCAGATCATCCGTACTGTCCGTTTCAACCGGTGTTGTCAGACCAAGCTGTTCATTGATTTCTGTGCAGGCCGCTTCTGTCAGGCCGGATGTCACAATAAAGACATCCGCTGCTGCCGCCCCCAGCCCATCCACCGATGCGCCATCATCCGCTTCATAATAGGAAATCGTTGGACTGCTGATAATCGTGCCCCAATCATTTGCATCTAAATCGGCGGCTTCACCGCCATCCGGTGCGAATACACAATCCGCTCCCGTTGTACAGGGTGTTTCTGTATCCACGCCATGAGTCGTCAGGTCTGCCGGCGCGGTGGTTAGAATGACCATCCGGTCTGCGGCTGTTTTGATCGCCGCATGGGCTTGCAGCATCTGGGCAATCTGGATCATCTGCTGTTCACGCTCAATATCACCACCGCCGCGGCCTGACTGCGTCACCGCATAAGACAGGGCCGCAAAAAGCGCAACGGCGATCAAAATCAAGAAAAGGGCATTGCCCTGCTGCTTTAACATCCTCGTTCCTTTTTTCTTTGCTAAATTATACCTAAAGAATATGGCAAAAAAAAGTCAGCCTCTCATATCCAAACGGCCAGAAACTTTTCCCCAAACTTTAGTATACATAAATAACAGGTGAAAAAAAGCGAAATTCCAGAGCAACAGATCAGCGGCGTTGCTGATCAGGCAATATGTTCGGCAAACAGATCATAGGCATCGGCATCAACGATCTCGACGGTAATGTAATCACCCTCGACAAAATCGACCTCATCCGTGGCGACATAGACGACACCGTCAATTTCCGGTGCATCGGCGGCAGAACGGGCAATGACGCCTTCCTCGGTGACGACATCAATCATCACTGTCATCTGCTGGCCGATTTTACGGGCCATGCGCCGGGCGCTGATCTCCTGCTGATGGGCCATAAAGCGGTTCCAACGGTCTTTTTTAACATCCGCCGGAACGTCCTCCAGACCCAGATCATTGGCAACCGCGCCTTTGACCGGTTCATATTCAAAACAGCCAACGCGGTCCAGCTCGACCTCATCCAGCCAGTCGAGCAGCATTTGGAAATCTTCTTCCGTCTCGCCCGGAAAACCGACAATAAAGGTCGAACGTATGGTCAGCTCGGGGCAGATTTCGCGCCATTTCTTAATACGCTCTGCCGTTTTTTCAATCTTACCGGGCCGTTTCATGTGCCGTAATACATTCGGGCTGGCATGCTGAAACGGGATATCCAGATAAGGCAGAATTTTACCTTCAGCCATCAGCGGAATAACTTCATCAACATGCGGATAAGGATACACGTAGTGCAGCCGCACCCAGACGCCCAGCTCCGACAGGGCCGCGCACAGATCATAAAACCGTGTCCGCCAGGTCCGATCCTGCCATTGCCGTTCTTCATATTTAATATCAACGCCATAGGCACTGGTATCCTGTGAAATAACCAGCAATTCCTTAACCCCGGCCTTGACCAGCCGTTCAGCCTCGCGGAGGACATCGTCAATCTGGCGGCTGCGCAGCTTACCGCGCAGATCGGGAATAATGCAGAATGAACATTTATTGTTGCAGCCTTCTGAGATTTTCAAATACGCATAATGCCGCGGGGTCAGCTTAATCCCCTCAGGCGGCACCAGATCGACATAAGGATCATGCTGCGGCGGCAGGGCTTCATGCACAGCATTGATCACCGTTTCATATTGCTGCGGGCCGGAAATCGACAAGACATTGGGATATTTTTCGCGGATGGCTTCGGGCTGCGCACCAAGGCAGCCGGTGACAATCACTTTGCCGTTTTCAACCAAAGCTTCGCCAATGGTTTCCAGCGACTCTTCGCGGGCACTGTCAATAAAACCGCAGGTATTGACGATGACAAGATCGGCGCCCTGATAATCATGCGACAATTCATAGCCTTCGGCGCGCAATTGTGTGATGATCCGTTCTGAATCAACCAGCGCCTTGGGGCAGCCCAATGAGGCAAAGCCGATTTTCGGTGTGCGGGTTTTAATTACGGTCTTTTCCGGTGATTTTACCAAAGTCATATTTTTATCCTGTCCTTTTCTGCCCTTTTACGCTATTTTGCCTGAAAAAAGCAAGGTAATTATGAATAACACGCAGGAATTAAATCTAACCGGCCCTGAAATCGAAAACCGTCTGCTGCACCGTGACGGGCTGATTTTGATTTTGAACAAGCCGCCGCATATCCCGGTCCATGCCGGACCCAAGGGCGGCGAAAATCTTGAACAGTATTTCCATCACCTGCAATTCGGCCTGCCGCAACCGCCAGCGCTGGCGCACCGGCTTGACCGCGATACGGCGGGCTGTCTGGTCCTGGGCCGCCATAAAAAGGCCCTGCGCAAAATGGGCAAACTGTTTCAGGAAAACCGGGTCGATAAAACCTATTGGGCGGTGGTTGAGGGCCTCATTGAACAGGATACGGGCCGGATTGATATTCCGCTGTCCAAAAAATCCAAAGACAAACGCAGCTGGTGGATGAAACCCGATTTTGAAACCGGTCTTGAATCGATTACCGATTATACGGTCCTTGGCCGGGGCGATAACATGACCTGGCTGGAGCTCAAACCACTGACCGGACGGACCCATCAACTGCGCGTCCATCTGCAGGCCATCGGCCCGGCAGGTTGAATGCGGGTTGATAGTGCTGGGCCAGGTGGAACT
>JBNJDW010000050.1:0-10638 GCA_051745265.1 Pseudomonadota bacterium | reverse complement strand
TTTTGGACGGCTGTATTCTGCGAATGTCGCGCTTAACGCTGTCCAGCCATCGGTGCTGTTGGTTTGAGATTTCGACTGCAGGCCGGCAGACTTTTCCTGTGCTTCACGTGAGTCTTTCAACGTTTTAACAATATCCAGATTGCCGTGTTTATAGGCCTGTTCCATCAGGTGGTCAAATTCGAAAAATATATTGGCCCCCAGATCGATAACCTGTTGCAGGACTGTGCAGTCTTGTCTGCTAATGGCGCAGCGCAGGGGGGTGCGATAATCTTCCGACGGCGCGCCGTTTTTACAATTTATCTCAGCCCCCATTTCAAGCAATTTAACAATGTCATCGGCTTCGCCGCGGTAAATTGTCGCCAGAAAGATGACATTTAAAACATCTTTTTCAGCGTGTTCAGCCCAGGTCATCAGGGTATCACGCTGGAAATCGGCCAATGTACGGAAGTCTACAAAAGCCCTGTGTTGCGGATAAAATCCGTTAATCACCATTTCCTTGATGTCGTTGGATATGTGATCCCAGGTTAGACAATCATCAAGTGTATATTCGGATGTTATGCCAAAGTCATTACGAATACTGAAGACGCGATCAGGTTGCTCATCCTGATGACGCCTTTCCAAGGCATAAGTAATCCGCCAGAACTGCTTTTCTTCCATAGCATCGCGGAGCATGGAAGCGCATTTCCGGTTTTTTTTCCGGTGGGCGTATTTGTCAAATTTCTCTTTCCAAATACGGTCTGATACCGTTGCGCTGGGAATGGTCACGCCCGGAAAAACCAACGGCGGTTTACGGTTGCTATGGCTTAATTGTTGTGACGGTGCGGGGGATGGCACCTGTTCAGATGTAGCCGGCTTACGTTCGGGAAACCCTTCACCATAAATTTTTACAACCATTGTTTTTGACCTTTCAAAATCATTCAGCGCCGCGCTGGGGTACGGCTGATTGATGTTATTTTTTTGAGATTAGCATCAGCATGAATATTACGATCAGTATAAGGGCCAATTTCCGGGCGTTTGTAGCCGCTTTTCTCAATCATATCTGCCGCAGTTTTAAGCAGTTCAGGGTTATCAAGCTGCGCAAACGTTATAACGGCAGAGGGGGTGATCTGTTCATTCTGTTGATAAAGCAGGCTTATCAAACAGGTTTCAAAATCGATTTGATATTTAAGCTGTGAGCCATCCGGGCTTTGCGGGCGGCTGAATTCTGCGAAGGTTTCGCTTAAGGCAACCCAGTTGGAAGGAGTCTCTTTTTTTAAGCCGGCGGCGCGTTCTTTTTCATCTTTGGTGTTTTGCAGGAATTTGACAATATCAAGACAGGCGGATTCATAGGCAAGATTAACCAGGCCCTCATGGTTGTCGAATACATTGGCGCCGTGATCGACCATCGTTTTCACTATAGCAAGATCTTTACGCTTGATCGCCCGTTGCAGGGTGTTCGGCATTAAATCGATGCCCTCATTAATCAAAGTTTTGATATCATCATGTGTGCCTTTTGAGACAATAACGTGAAAGAGCGGTTGCAGGAAGTCGCCGCAGCCTTTCTGGTGCCAGCTCATCAATGTATCACGATGAAAGCGCGTCATGGTTTCTATAAGTTCCGGGGCCCTTAAATCTGTTTTTTGCGGGGCCAGCCCGGTTAACAGCATTTCACGTGCTGTGTCTGAAGCGCCCCGATGGAGCCATATATAGGAATCAAGAGGGAGACCCTGTCGTACAGGCGTGTTGTAGGAAAAGATCGAATCAGGATTGTCCTGTTGATGTCGGTGCGCCAGACCGGCGGCGATGCGCCATATATCCTCGGCCTTTACGGCATTTTCCATCAAATGGGCGCATTTCTTGCTATTTTGACGCCTTGCGTATTTTTGAAACTTATCAAGCCATTTTTCATCCTGGTCAGTCGGGGCGGGAATCTCGACATTACAAAAGACCAGTGGTGGCTTTTTGTCGGGGCGCATTTCCATCAACGCTTCAAAAATATTATCTTCACCCATAACGATTCCCTTGTAAGACAGGGCAAAAAACTACCGCATCTTTACCATAATGTCAATACCAGAACATCATTTTATGGGAACTGGCCAGGGCCATGTTATGTCAGAAGTTTTGAAGATCTCTTAATTGTCGATTTTAAACAGCATCGTGCAGTTTAGGTTGTTTTCCGCCAGATATTCACCGGTTGAGCCATCCTCGCAATTGGATGTATCAAATTCGCCGGCGACGCTACCGCTGTTGGCAAGGCCGTCATCTATTTTACGATCAATTGCAAAGGCATGGATTGGTGAAATGGCGTGCTCGCCGGGGCTGCTTGCATCAATGGCGCCAGTGGCAGGATTCTGCAGGCGGACAAAAACACCATAGGTTTGATCTACCGCATCAACAATTTCAATAACCTGAAATCCCCCTCCTATTGCAGCGTTTGGAAAAGTTTCGCCCCAGGCCGGGCTGGCAGGATTTGCTGAGGAGACAACACCGCTGATCATATTTGCCAGGGTCAGATGTTTCCAAAATTGGATATTTTCCTGAGTACCGCTGACATCATCTGCCGTTTCGCTGGCATCATGCAGAACACCAATTTGGGAATCGCCATTGCCGTCTAAACAGAAATTTGAAGCATCGCAATTGGGGAGTCTTGCTGTGGCATTGGACATATCGCCGGGCACGCCGCTATACACATCCCGAAACTGATGAAAGGCGGCTTCATAGCCATCGACCTGTTTAATAACATTGGTTGTCTGAGCGCTGCGGATCATTTCCTGCCCCCGAAGAACGCCGCCAATCAGAAGGCCGACAATGGTCATGACTATGGCAAGTTCTACAAGGGTAAAGCCGTTTTCCCGGTTCAGATGTGGCATAGAAAGTCCTTTTCATTATAATTGCCCGTGCTTATGGCCCTAGTATATCGAAAAAGTCTTACGATTTTATTCCCAGCATATCTTTCATATTAAAAAATCCTGCCGGTTGGGTTGCAAGCCATAAAGTTGCGCGAAGTGCGCCTTTGGCAAAAATTCTACGATCTGAAGCTTTATGGGTCAATTCTAATCGCTCGCCATCGCCAAGATATAAAACAGTGTGCTCCCCTGCGACATCACCGCCACGTATTGTTGCAAAACCGATGGCGCCGCGGCGGCGTTCTCCGGTTTCACCTTCACGGCTCATAACAGCGGCGGATTTCAGATCGGTGCTGCGGCCGTTGGCGGCGGATTCACCTAACAAAAGCGCGGTGCCGGACGGCGCGTCTTTTTTATGCCTGTGATGGGCTTCAACAATCTCAATATCAAAATCAGGATCAAGAACAGAAGAGAGCTGTTCAACAATATTGGCCAGAATATTGATTCCGACACTCATATTGGCGCCATATAAAACCGGAATTTTATCACCTGCGGCTTTCAGGTCTTCCAGATCCGCATCTGAAAGTCCGGTTGTGCCCACGACCAAGGCTGTATTGGTATTTTTACACCATTCAAGATGCGCGGGCAAAACCGATGGATGGGTAAAATCAATCAGCACATCGATATCAGATCTGTTTTGATCCGGTTCTCCGGTGACTTCAATACCGATAGGGCCGATTTTCAGGACGTCACCCAGATCACGCCCCTGTACCGCACTGTTACGACGGGCAAAGGCCGAGGCAATTGAAACTTTTTCAGACATAACCAAGGCTTCATGGGCAATGCTTTGTCCCATGCGGCCGGAAATACCGGCAATGGCGATCTTAATCGGTGCGGTCATTCTACATTCAGTCTTTCAGGTCTTCCCAAAGCTCTTTAACCTTGTCAAAAAAGCCGGAGGATTTCGGATTGTTTTTCTTGGTATTGCCGTCAGAAAATTCCTTGAGCAGTTCTTTTTGTTTTTTACTCAGATTCACCGGGGTTTCGACCGTGACCTCAATAAACATATCACCGCGGCTGGGTGCGCGCAGGACGCTCATGCCTTTGCCTTTCAGGCGGAATTGCTGGCCTGTCTGGGTTCCGGCAGGGATGGTGACCTTGGATTTGCGGCCTTCGATGGTCGGCACCTCCACCGTGCCGCCAAGGGCAACCGTGTTGATCGATACCGGCACCCGGCAGAACAGATTGGTGCCTTCGCGTTGGAAAAACCGGTGCGGTTTAACGCTGATAAAGACATAGAGATCACCATTGCCGCCACCGCGGATCCCGGCCTCACCTTCGCCGGCCAGACGGATACGCATGCCGTCTTCAACCCCGGCGGGGATGGTGACCTGTAATTTTTTCTCTTTACGTTTGCGGCCTGATCCCTGACAGGATTTGCACGGATCTTTGATGATCTCGCCCTGACCGTTACAGCTGGGGCAGGTGCGCTCGACCGTGAAAAAGCCCTGTTGCATACGGACCCGGCCAACGCCGCTGCACGTGTCACAGATGATCGGTTTTGATCCGGGTTCAGCGCCGCTGCCGCTACAGGTCTCGCAGCTTTCCCAGGTGGGAATGCGGATCGTGGCTTCTTTGCCGTTAAAGGCTTCTTCCAGCGTGATCTCAAGCTCATAGCTTAAATCGGCACCGCGTTTGGCGCCGCCGGTATTGCCGCCTCTGGCACCGCCAGCGCCGCCGCCCATGAAATCACCGAACATTTCTTCAAAAATATCGGAAAAACCGGCACCGCCCATGCCGCCCATTCCACCCATGCCGCCGGCTCCGGGACGGCCGCCACCGCCCATGCCGCCTTCAAAGGCACCATGACCAAACCGGTCATAAGCGGCGCGTTTCTGTTCATCTTTCAGAACGTCATAGGCTTCATTCAGTTCTTTAAATTTTGTCTCTGCATCCTTGTCGTCCGGATTACGGTCAGGGTGATATTTCATTGCTTTTTTGCGGTAGGCCTTTTTCAGCTCTCCCGCATCGGCTGTTTTTTCCACCCCTAGAATTTCGTAATAGTCGCGTTTGGCCATAGTTCCTGTTATCCATCAAGTCCGAAAATAAAAACATCCCGGACCGGTCCCGGCCGCGCCTATATCATATAAATACAGGCAGGCGCTGGTCCCGATCCGGGATGGTCTGTCTGATTATGCAGTACCTGCTTTTTTATCATCTTCATCATCGGAGTCTTCATCGACTTCGGTGAATTCAGCATCATAAATTTCAGGCTCTTCCGCAGAGTCTGCATCGGCTTCACCGCCTTCTGCCGCAGTCTCGTCGGCGCCGCCGGCGCTTTCTTCCTGCTGCATGCGGTAGAGATGCTCACCGATTTTCATCGAGGCTTCCTGCAGAACATTGGTTTTGTTCTGAATCTCTTCCAGATCCTCGCCATCCATGACGGATTTCAGATCTTCAATTGCGGCTTCAACCGGGGTCTTGTCTTCTTCCGGCAGTTTATCGCCAAGATCAGAAATAGATTTCTCGGTGGAGTGAATCAGCGCTTCGGCCTGGTTTCTGGCTTCGATCAGCTCACGACGCTGTTTATCCGTATCGGCATTGGCTTCGGCATCCTTGACCATTTGCTCGATATCAGAGTCTGACAGACCGCCTGAGGCCTGAATGCGGATCTGCTGTTCCTTATTGGTCGCCTTATCCTTGGCCGAGACCTGAACGATACCGTTGGCATCAATGTCAAAGGTCACTTCGATCTGCGGCACGCCGCGTGGTGCAGGCGGGATACCCACCAGATCAAACTGGCCGAGCATTTTGTTGTCAGAGGCCATTTCGCGTTCCCCCTGGAAGACCCGGATGGTCACAGCGCTCTGGCTGTCTTCAGCCGTTGAGAAGACCTGTGATTTTTTGGTCGGGATCGTTGTATTGCGTTCGATCAGACGGGTAAAGACCCCACCCAGTGTTTCAATACCAAGTGACAGCGGTGTGACATCCAGCAACAGAACGTCTTTCACATCCCCGGCCAGAACGCCGCCCTGAATGGCCGCACCATCGGCAACAACTTCATCGGGATTGACACCTTTATGCGGTTCTTTGCCGAAGAAATCTTTGACGACTTCCTGAATTTTGGGCATGCGGGTCATACCGCCGACCAGAATGATGTCATCAATTTCAGAGGTCTTAATGCCGGCATCTTTCAAGGCCGCTTTGCACGGATCAAGCGTCCGCTTGACCAGATCTTCGACCAGTGATTCCAGCTTGGCCCGCGTCAGCTTGACGTTCAGATGTTTGGGGCCGGATTGATCGGCGGTGATGAACGGCAGGTTGACTTCGGTTTGTGAGGCGCTGGAAAGCTCGATCTTGGCTTTCTCGGCGGCTTCTTTCAGGCGCTGCAGTGCCAGTTTGTCACCGCGCAGGTCAATGCCCTGATCGTTTTTGAATTCATCGGCCAGAAAATCAATGATCCGGCTGTCGAAATCTTCACCACCCAGGAAGGTATCACCATTGGTCGCTTTGACTTCAAATACGCCGTCGCCGACTTCGAGGATCGAGACATCAAAAGTCCCGCCGCCAAGGTCATAAACAACGATCGTGCCGCTTTCTTTTTTATCCAGACCATAGGCCAGCGCTGCGGCTGTCGGCTCGTTAATAATGCGCAGCACTTCCAGACCGGCAATTTTACCGGCATCTTTGGTCGCCTGACGCTGGCTGTCGTTGAAATAGGCCGGCACCGTAATCACGGCCTGGGTTACCGTTTCGCCCAAATGGCTTTCGGCGGTTTCTTTCATTTTTTGCAGGACAAGGGCGCTGATCTGGGACGGGGCGAATTTCTCATCATCCACTTTTACCCAGGCATCGCCGTTTTCACCTTCGATGACATGGAAGGAGGCTTTGTCGCGTAATTCTTTAACCTGATCTTCTTTAAAGCGGCGGCCAATCAGGCGCTTGATACCGTAAAGGGTTTTTTCAGGGTTGGTCACCGCCTGGCGTTTTGCCGGCTGGCCAACAAGGCGTTCGCCGTCATCCGTAAAGGCGATCATCGACGGGGTTGTCCGCGCGCCTTCTGAATTTTCGATAACTTTGGGTTTGTCGCCGTCCATAATAGCGACGCAGGAATTTGTTGTACCGAGATCGATACCGATTACTTTGCTCATAATGTTCTCCTTTGGCAAATACTCTGATGGCCCCGCTTTCCACAGCGACCATCGTGATTTCCTATGTTATTACCGATAATGATCAAAAATCACTATCTGAACTATATATATACCGAAACCCCGAGTCGGGCAAGGTTTACAGGTATTTTTTCCGTTTCAATGCGCGCACGGCAAAGCGCGTTGGTAATAAGGCGGCGAGCAGGTTTTGATCCACCGGCAGCGGGCGGGCGGATATATGTGCCGCCAGAATTTCAGCCAGATAAGGCGCCGTGGTCATGCCGTGCGATCCAAGCCCGCCGCAGACATACAGGCCCGGCCAATATTGGGGCCTGTCTTTGAACCGGGTTGAGGCATCATTCAGTAATGCGGTGTATTTTGTATCAAAACCGGCTTTGTCGATCAGCGGCCCCATGACCGGCAGGCGGTCCGGGGTTGTGATCCGGGTGGCCATGCGGCCTGACAGCTCAGATATTGTGTAATCACTGTCAAAGACCGGCAGTTCGGTAAATAATTGTGTCATATTGCGCTGATGGGCCTCTGCCCGGGGGTGGGGATCGGGCGCCGCCCCTTTGTCAAAGGTCGCGCCCAGCCAGTGTCGGCCTTCAAATGCCGGTGTCATATAGCCCTTGTGGCAGAGGACGCTTTTTAGGCTTAGGCTGGTCTGTGATCCGCGCCAGCCGGTGACCTGACCGCGGACATATTCAATCGGCAGCCAGCCGGTCATCTCTGTATGTTGTAGATCTGTACCATCGGCAAGAAGAACAATATCGCTGTTATGCTCAGTGTCGGGGCTCTTAATCTGCCATGATCCGTTGATCTGGTTTATGGCGGTGACCGGGGCTGCATAGTGTTCGGTCAATAATCCGGTGTCTCTGGCCCTTTGTAACAGGGCCTGACAGAGCATTGGCGGTGATACGGTGCCAGCCTTGGGGAAAAATATCCCGCCATCGTCAAGCGGTATACCGGCCTGTTCAGTGGTGGCTTCTGAGTCAAGGTAACAGACCAGCTCCGTCGGCAGTCCGCGACCGGCGATTTTATGGTGCCGGTCCCGGGTTTCGGCATTGCGGTCAATCTGCATGACGCCGCAGGGGGTAAAAGAACTGTTTGGCAGGTGCTTATATAAACGCTGGCTATAGCTGAAGGCCTGCTGATAAAACTGATCAGCCGGGCTGTCTGTGGCATTCAGTTTGGGATAGACGGCCGCAAAAGGATTGCCTGAGGCTTCGTCTGCGGGCTGCGGCTGGCGGTCTATCAAAGTCACCGCCTGTCCGTGACGTGTCAGCGCCTCGGCAAGGGTGCAGCCGGCAATGCCGGCCCCGATAACGGTGACTGATTCCGGTTTTGCCGGTGGGGGTGGCAGTTGGTAATAGGCCGGTTGCTGGTCCGGCGATGGCGGCGTATTGTCCAAAGCGCCGACCAGCATATCGCGTTTGCGGCCATAGCCCTTACTTTTTTCAACGGCAAAGCCAGCTGTCTGCAAACCGCGCCGGACAGCGCCTGCGGCGGTAAAGGTGGTAATCCGGCCATAGGGTTTGGTGGCAGCGGCCATGGCTGACCATAAAGGCGCTGCCCACATATCCGGGTTTTTCGCCGGGGCAAAGCCATCCAGATACCAGACATCCACGCCGCGGCCAAAATCCATAGGCGGTAAGGTATCGGTGACATCGCCAAAGACCAGCGTCAGACTGACCCGTTCCTCGGGAAAATGACACTGGTGGATGCCGCTGCTTAAAAACGGGTATTGGCCAATCAGCGTGTCTGACAGGGGCTTTAAATCGGGCCAGTATTGATGGATTTTTTGCATATCCTCAAGCCTGAGCGGATGTTTTTCAAAACTGATGAAATGCAGATTTTTAGACGTCGGCGCGGTGTCTTTGAACGCCTGCCAGGTCAACAGAAAGTTCAGCCCTGTGCCAAAACCAAGCTCGGCAATGATGATATCCTCCGCGGCGTTTTCAGCGGCGAATATCTGCCGGACGTGGCCCTGTTGTAAAAAAACATATTCTGATTCTGCACGGCTGTCTTCGGGTTGAAAATAAATATCGTTATACGCCGTGCTGATTAGACGGCCATTTTGGTCAAAGGCGATTTGTGCAGGTTTTAAAGTCACAGTATACTTTCCATTGGTTTTTAAACCGCTTTAGCATGATTATATTACAGGGAACAGGGCCATGTTCGGTCATAATATTAACAAGGATTTAGAGCTTATCCTGTTGCAGGAACATCATGCAACAGCCTTGTTTGAACGGGTTGACCGAAACCGCGATCATCTGCGCCAATGGCTGTGCTGGGTGGATCAGACACAATCGGCTGATGATACGTTGCGTTTTATTAAAAAGGCCCAGCGCCGTTATGCCCAAAACAATGGTTTTGCCTGCGGGATTTTTTTCAAAGGCGATATCGTTGGCGTTATTGTTGTCAATGAAATCGACACGGCGCATAACCGGACATCCATTGCCTACTGGCTGGATGCGGATTATGCCGGACGCGGCATCATGACACATGCGATCGGCGCGGTGCTGGATTATCTGTTTGATACGCTTGGTTTGAATTACGTCTCGCTGCGGGCCAAAACCCGGAATGTCAGAAGCCGGTCCATTGCCGAGCGTATGGGCTTTAAACATGAAGGTACATTGCGCGATTATACGGTGCTGCGCGGTCAGTTTTATGATCTTGAACATTATGGGATGCGGGCGGCAGAGAGGCGGAAAGATTAGATTCAATTTGTGCCGGTCCTGAAGTCGCGCTACACTCGAAATTGGTTCAAAATTACAGAGGCCCGTTATGTTCAGCCGCAAAGTCGATGACGATCTTGAGCTTATTTTGTTACAGGAACAGCATGCGCCGCCGTTGTTTGATCTGGTGGATCGCAACCGCGAACATCTGCGCGAATGGCTGGGCTGGCTCGATAAAACACAAACTGCGCAGGATACACTGGATTATATCAAGCTGGGCAAGGAAAAATTTGCCAAAAACATCGGCTTTGAACTGGGGATCGTTGTTGATGGTGAAATTGCCGGTGTGCTGGGCACGCATTTTATTGAATGGCAGCACCGGCGCTCATCCATCGGCTATTGGCTGGGCGCCGAATATACAGGGCGCGGGGCGATGACCCGATCGGTTGCAGCTGTGCTTGATTACCTGTTTGTAGAGCTTAAACTTAATTATGTGGAAATCCACGCCGCTCCCGGAAACGCCAAAAGCCGCGCCGTGCCGGAACGGCTGGGTTTTAAACAGGAAGGTGTTTTGCGCGATTACGAATGGCTGTATGATCATTTTGTCGATCACGTACATTACGGCATTCGGGTTGCAGAATGGGCAAATATCAGACAAGCGTTGGAGGTTTAGAAAATGAAACTGCTGTTTGTTTGCACGGGAAATATCTGCCGGTCCCCAACGGCGCAGGGGATCATGGAAGACCTGATAAAAAACGCCGGTTTGGATATCATCTGTGATTCTGCGGGGACGTATGGTCTGCATGCCGGCGAACCGCCGGATGCAAGAGCGATCAAGGTGGCCGGTGAACACGGTATTGATATTTCGCATTACCGGGCACGGCAGATTGAGGATGCCGATTTTGAACGCTATGATATCATTTTTGCCCTTGATAACGGTCATCTTCAGGCGATGAAAGCCCAAAAGCCGACCGGCGCCCCGGCGCG
>JBNJDW010000049.1:0-10755 GCA_051745265.1 Pseudomonadota bacterium | reverse complement strand
CAGGACCTGCGTGCCTTTGAAATGATTCAGTAAGGATAATAAATTGCCCGGGGCCAGAACATCAACATCGGCCCAGGCCGCTTCACTGCCGCAGGCTTTCGGGCAAATAATGCCCCGGCCATGCGCCGCCGCATTAATCGCCGCCGCCAGCACACCATTGACCCGCGTAATGCTGCCATCCAGAGCAAGCTCACCCATAACCGTGAAGGCATCAAGCTCCTCTGATGGCACAACATCCATGGCCGCCAATACACCAAGCGCAATGGGCAGGTCAAAATGACTGCCTTCCTTGGGCACATCGGCGGGGGCAAGATTAATCGTCAGCCTTTTTGGCGGCAAAGAAACGCCAAGCGCATGCAACGCCGCACGCACCCGCTCTTTACTCTCCGCCACCGCCTTATCGGGCAGCCCGACAATATTAAACGCTGGCAGCCCATTCGAGACCTGCACCTGAACATCAATCTCAAGCGCTTCGATACCCTGAAAGGTGACTGTGTGAACTCTGGCGACCATGATTCTGCCCGGTTTGCTTTGTACTATATTTGTTCTAATACAAAGCCGTATGCCGGTAAAGTAAAAAAGTAAAGGTTGTTTTCAACTGCCCCGTTTGCGGCGCAAAAAGATGTAATAGGCGCCTTCACCGCCATGCCGGGGGCGGGCATTGGTGATATTGAGGATGATTTCGGCCAATGGCGATAAAGTGCACCATTCCGGCACGCGGCGGCGCAGAATACCGCCGCCCTCCTGAGAGCGGCTGCCCTTGCCGGTGATGACCAGCACCAGACGCTGGTTCTGCTGATAAGCCCGGGTCACCGTTTGCACCAAATGACGATGCGCTGTTTCCTGAATCATACCGTGCAGATCAAGATGAACATCAATCGGAATTTGCCCGCGGCGAAGCCGTTGGGCCGTACGGGCATCCACTTCACGGGATTGCGGTTTTTGCGGCGGCTTTTGCGAATGACGCGGCAGAAACGAATCGCGGGTAGGCTGTGGTGGGGCTGCTGTGCTGGTTTTCGGGCGGTTTTTCTTTAAATCTGTTTTTTTACTTGGATCACATGGTCTGGTATTTGGCGGGTGTACCGGTTCAACCGTCCGGGTCACATCGTCCCAAAGGCGCTTGTCTTCTACAGATAGCGGTGTATCTTTATCATTATCGGGACTGTGTGGTGTCATAATACAATCTTTAACATTCTTTATGAATTTGTAATAAATCTAATGTACCATATGGTGGAACCAATAAGAATAAAGGATCTCAGATGCGTATCCAGACCTTCCTTATCGTTTTTAGCATGATTATTGTTCTGGCCTTACCGACAGACAGTCGCGCTCAGGACAATCAAACTTCAAAAATTCCTGAAAAAGTCGAGACTGTGCCCGACAAGTCAAAGTCGCTTGAGGAACTCTCCAACGAAACGCCAAGCGAGAAATTTGCCTCTAAAAAAACAAATGGCCTCACGGTTGCCATGGTGTTTCATAAACTCACGCGTGAAAACCCGGATATGGAAGCCTGGGCCAAAGCCACATCCCGCTATCAGGACACACCCGATCATGCCAAGGAGGGTGTTCTGAACGACATCATGATGGATCTGCAAAAACAGTATGAGCTGTTAAATTATAATGAACCGATACACATAGAAACCTATGTCACGTTAAAACAGTATGACAAGGACAGTAATGGCTTTTTTGTCAATAACTTCAAAGAAGATACCTTTTTCACGCATAAATTTAATAACGAATATTATGCTGTAATCCCGTCTGACCTGATGGATTATCAATGGATAAAACTTTCTGAAGAACTCCGCGATAAACTGAAATCACATATGACCGATGACAACCGGCTTTTCATGCGTCTTAGTTTATCGCCACAACGGGCCGATGCGAGTCAAAAGGTCCGGCTGCCCAATAAAAAAAGCAACTGGCTGATATCGGCCAAGGTTCTTGATATTGAATTCTGGTCTCCCAAAGACAAGACATTGCTCTGGCGCAGTAATGAAGATTTTTATAAACGTAAAAACAACCTGCTTAAGCTGTACCAATAAATCCAACAGGATACCGCCTGTACGGCGCCACTATTTTGGATATGGACTTTCGAACCGCTTGCCCGTAGCATGGGTTAAGCGGTTCTATTATTTTAATCGGATACGAGCATGTTTACAAATTTGATCGGCTATATAAAGCCCTTTTTGCGCAAAGATACAACCGCCATGACCGATATCACGAAAACCCGGCCGGTTGAAGATGAACATCAACAGGAAGATAACGAGAAAAAAGATTTTGAAGATATGATGCATGCCGATACGGATGCGGAAAAAACCGAGGAGGCCGCACCAAAATCTGCCTCTCAGCCCGTGAAAATGGAACTTTCTATTGCGGCCATCCGTCGTCTTATTGATGAAAGCGATACTGAACACACAGAGAAATCAGAGGCCCTGGCGATTGTTGACCGTCTGGAGGCCGCCGGATATGAAACACTGCCTTTAAAGACAGATAAATCCGTGATAGACCAGATACAGCATTATAAAACCAAAGGCGACCGCCATGACTGAACAGGATCAGCAGCCCTTTTATACGATAAAGCCGCAATTTGTTAAAAACATCGCTGTTTTAGAAGCGGCGTTTTATACGTTAATGATTACTTTTGTGCTGACCGTTGGCGGCGGCGTGATCCTGATGCTTTTACTGGCACTGCTGAATTTAGGCGGCCTGATCCCGGCCTGGCTGCCTTTTGTGGCGATCCTGATCGCATCCTTTGTTTTTATTCCACCCTGGGTTTACCAGATGATCCAGAAAAACATTAAAGACAGCCATTATAAATTCTATCGCGACCACCTGACATTTCAGCAATATCACATGCTGTTCTTTAAAAAGCGTGGTCGTTTAAAATATGTTGATGTTCAGGATATTGTCGAGCGTACAGATATCTTACACTCACACTATGATATCGGTAATGTCTGGTTTCTGGCCCCCGGTACCGGCGTTGCCGCCAATCAGAACTTCCCGGGTTTGAAAATGAAACAAGTCCAGTTGAATGATGATCTGAGCAATTTCTTTGAAAAAATCCTCACCAGTGTTTCAGAATCACCGGCACAAACCGATGTATCTTTGCCTGCAGACACAGATACAGTAACGGACCAGCCGGCCGCAATGCCTGAAAACAATACCGCGGAGTCCCATGGCAGAAGCTCATAAGCCAGAAGAACCTGTCTTTACAGCCCAACGTCATTTCCGGGCGGGCCTTCTGGTCAGCCGCCATCCGATCCGGATACTCGTTTGGGCCTTACTGTTATTATTCCTGTTTCCTGAACTCTCATGGATTGTAGAATCCATATTTTCAGTAAGCACTGATGTGGCGGATGTTCTGGTCTTTTTTATAACTTTGATGTGCTTTTTCGGCCTGCCTTTGCTGGTTTATTATATCGAATACCGTTGGTATCCGATTTTATTTTACAAAGACCGGGTCAATTTCCTCGAGCATTTTATATTGCGCAACTATCACAGCATCCCCTATCGCAATATAATGGACATAAAGGTCAAAGCCTCCCCCCTGCAAAAACGTTACAAATTAAAAAGTGTCTGGCTTAACATCCGCACCAAGGCGGCATCGTTAAAAAGCAGAGATTACTGGATCCAGATTCCGGATTTACAAAATGCATCGGCCACAGCCCTTGCGCTTCGTAAACTTATTGATCCTGATGAAGAACACGAAGAGGATGAAGATAACAACGTTACGGGCAGGCCGAATTCCGTTTGATCCAATAGGTCAGACAAGATCCGGTCGCGCATGTACCATTCGTGTCATCAATATCAACCTGACAGGCCGACAGGCCGGCTTTGATCTGAACAAGGGCCTGATGCCAGTTTTCTGATTCCAGCGCATAATCAATCGTAAAATACACCCCGTCCGTTGCATCATTCATATAGGTTATTGTGTAATTGCTATCGCCCAGCATTTTAAAAAACCGGCCCTTTGCCGAGGTAAAAATCTCTTCCCCGGATCCCGGGCATTTTATATTAACAAGATCGTCACCGGTGCCGCCGGTGCTGTCATCGCCATATATCGGATACGGCGGATTGGGGTTATCATCCGCATCAATATCACCATCGCCATCAACATCCACAGCATCTGAATGAATCAGAGTACATTCTGTAATCGCCTCGGTAATGACGGTAATGTCGGAACGCAAATCAGCTTTTGTCTGATTAAGTTTGGCCGTTGACAGGCCGACGCCTGAATCACCGACCAACGCCACAGAAAGCGCGCCGATCAGAAACAGCGCCAAAAACAGATAGGCCACCGCACTGCCGGTTTTACCCTGCACTGTCCGGGATATTGTTTCTATAAATCGTAAAGTCATAGCCATTCCTTTATTTTAGCATATATCCCGTATCTGTGGTAACCAGATAGCGTTCAAACATCGGCAGTTTTTGCCGCAGGCGGTAAATATGTGTTTCAACCGTATGGGTCGTCACCCCCGTCTGATATTCCCAGACCGCTTTTAAAAGAACATCTTTGCTGTGATTCTGGCCGGGGTGGTCGGTAAAATAAAGCAAAAGCCGGGTTTCAAGATCGGTCAGGGCAATATCGGCCTGTCCGGCGCCCGGCAGGATTTTCTTATCCCGGGGCAGAAAAATCATTTCGCCAATCATAATGCGCTCGGGCTCGCCCGACAGGCTCTCTACAGCCGCTCCACTTGCAATATCCTGTAACACCCTGCCAACCCGCAAGGGTTTATCTATCGGCAGCCTGATCACCGGCCCGGTAAAATCTGCCTTGCCATCGGTAATCACTATATCCGCGGCAGCCCCCTCTGACGCGACTGTAAAGCCGTCCAACTGCTGGATAACCTGTTTCAGGCCTTTTTCAAGCAATGAATCTGCAATCTGTATATCAAGGTTTTGTATCGGTTTCATAAAAAACAGTATATCCTGAAACTGTTTTTTAAGACAGTTTTTGATAGAGTTTAGTTAAGGAAGGAAAAATCAGGCCATGAATGAAATGCTTATCACCGAATTTGACGTTATGTTTGCATTGCATACCGGTGTGACCATTATGCTGGCCAAAAATGAAGCTTTTGACGGCTGTGAGAATGAAAGCCTGTTGTTTTCCATCCCCAAAGACAGCGAAACCGCCATTACGGTCTCTACCCCTAAAAAGTCTTCTATTAAAATAGACGGCCTTAAAAAAGAACATGTCATCGAAGCCAAAGAGCGTGGCTTTATTATGATCTATGAAATGGAAGATGACGAAATCACCCGCTGCACACCTTTTCAGCTGGATATCTAACCGGCACCCTTATTAAATCACTGACATTATACAATATGGTTTTTGCAGGCCTGACAGGCTGTAAAGCCGATTTCGGGCGTCTTTTGCAAAACTGGCACACCGCTTGCAGTACTTCCGGGCAGAGAGGTATTAAATGTCACTTTATGCAGGGTCAGAAATAAATCACAGAACAGCGGGATATGTTCCCGGTGTGACCGTGACGCCTTCTGAACGCTCTGCATCCTCCTCCGCGACGTCGTCCTCCCCCTCCCCCCATGGACGGCAGAGCTTTGATACGCTGTTGCAGGAAGCCGGGTCAACTTCCCCCTCCTCCCCCCAAACACCAGGGCCCGCTTCTGCAACAGCTCATCAAGCCTCTCCTTCAGATTCACAGCCTGAACAGGATCCAGCCAAAACCGAGCATCAGAAGCCTGATAACGGCCGCACTGCCGGACGGTCTGTCAGCCATGATTCAGGCAACGGCGCTTCATCTTCAAATGAAGACGGACAGTCCTGGTCGTTTTTTGATATGCTTGATGTTATCAATCCTTTGCAGCATTTGCCGATTGTCGGCAGTATTTACCGTGCCGTCACCGGTGATGAAATAAAATCCGCGGCCCGCATTATGGGCGGCGCCTTATTCGGTGGTCCGGTTGGCGCAGCCTTTGGCGTGGCCAATGCCATTACCGATGAAGCCACCGGCGGGGATATCAGCGATAATATGATGGCCTTCATGCGCGGTGAAAAACGCGATGAAAACATCCTGCAAGGGCCGGTACCACTGACGTCTTCAATGGCAACGCAGACACACACCGGCGACCAGAAATTTGCCGATATTACCAATGATCAGATTACCTGGTCTCAATCACAGACGACATCTCCCCCCGACTTCCCTCCGCGTCTGAACGAGACCTCTCAAACCGGGCCGGGCGCTGATGCGTCATCTCCCTCCCCCCAACGCACAATCAGCGCCGCCCGGGAGAATTCAATACCAACAGGTTTTTTGCCGTCCCACGCTCCTATGCACACTACTACACATCCTACGCAGGGTGGTGCGGCAGAAAAACGGCCTCCGGCAACGCACTCCTTACACAGACTGCCGGACGGTCACAACACGGGAACAGCAACCACAATGTCTGATGCCTCAACTGAGGGAGAACGGAATCGGAAAGAAGTTCCGAACGCGGGACAAGAAAATGTGGGCTCACCTCTGTTCTTATCTTTGCAGGAGACTTCGGCGGGGGGTGAAGAAATACACTCAACGTCGGAGTCTGTTGCCTCTAACCAGGACTTTTCCGCAAAAATGATGGATGGTTTGAATAAATATCAGGCCGTCATGTCACAGCGTTATCAGAACTGATCTGCAAGAGCCTCTTTTCTAAAATCCTCTCTCTATGCTACTGTATTTTTACAGGGAATTTTTGCGCCTTTTCAGGCGTTTGCCATACGTGACCAGAAAAGAAAGCACATCATGCCAAATACTATATCAAAATATATCAATCCCAAGCTTATCGTTATCAGTCTTGCCGTGATCCTGATTGGGGCATCACTGGTTTTTTATGTCATGAATTACCGTTTTAAAAATAATGCCGAAGATTACATGTCACAGATCTTCCAATTGCCCGTCGAAATTGACAGCGCCAGCCTGTCTTATATTTCAGATACCGCCAAGCTTAAGGAGATTAAAATCTCCAATCCGCCCGAATTTAAAACGCCCTGGGTCATGACCATCGATGAACTGCGTGTTTCTGCAGAATCCCTGTCTACCCGGCCCGTTTCTCTCAGGGATGTACAGATTCGCGGTGTAAATTTTTATGCCGAACAGGGAAAAGACGGTGTTTTAAATATTGCCCATATGTACGACACGCTGCTGGAAACAAGTACAGCAACAAATACAGATGAAGATACCGATGCCCTTAATCTGGTTCTGGCGCCCGGAATCGTTACGGTTGAAGATGTACTTCTGTTTCCGGTCGGCGCGCGTTACAGCGATTTTTCCGGTTCTATCCCGTTGGAGGAACGTACACCCCTGTCAATAAACGAAGCGGCCACAACATTGTCGGCAGATGATTTAACCTCTGCCACCCTGCAAAGCTATGGCTATGATATTTTCGCGGGAATGATGAAATTACACCTGAAAATGGGTCTGGCCCGCAGCCGGGCAATGGGCAATCAGTTTATCGGCGATTTACAGTCTTTGGGCGAAACCATCGAATCAACGATTATTGAACGTTTTGATCTGGAGTCTAAGGATCAACCGCCTCAGGATCCGTAAGATCATCAAGGCGGTGATCCAGACGATCATCATCAATTCCGGCAGGCTCCTGATGAATCAGGACCTCTGCGGTCGGGAAGGCTTTATAAAGTTTTAGCTCTATTTCCTCGGTAACATCATGGGCCTCTGTCAGCCGCATCTGACCGTCAATCTCCAGATGAAACTCGATAAATATCTGTACCCCCGCGCTTCGGGTCCGCAGATCATGGATTGAGAAGGCTTTGGGGTGGGCCATGACAATATCCTCGATCTGTTTGCGGTCTTCTTCGGGCAATTCACGGTCCATCAGGATATTGGCAGCGCCCTTACCAATCGACCAGGCGCTATAGGCCAGAATGGCCGCAACAATCAAGGCAAAGCCCGGATCAAAATATGATATATCCGTATATTTTGATAGAACCAGGGCGATAATAACCCCCAGATTCATCAACAAATCACCGCGGTAATGCAGGCTGTCGGCCTGAATGGCCAGAGATTTGGTTTTCTTAATGACATGATACTGATAGGCAATCAACAAGGATGTCAGGACAATGGATAAGATCATCACCCCGATGCCCATACCCGGCGCGGTCAGCGGCACGGGATTGGCAAATTTGTTCACCGCCTCGAAAACCAGGAAAATGGCCGAGGCGCCAATAAAAAACGCCTGCCCCATCGCCGCCAGCGGTTCTATTTTACCATGGCCAAAACGGTGATCGGCATCCGCCGGTGTCATCGCACTGCGCACGCTAAGCAGGGTAATCAGCGATACCACCGCATCAAGCGTTGAATCCAGCAAGGACGACAACAGACTGACCGAGTTTGTTGCCGTATAAGCCAATAATTTCGTCACGATCAAAATCACCGCCACTGATATGCTGAAATAGGTCGCCCGGCGGCGTAATTTGCCGTCTTCGGCTGAAACATTGCTTTTCAGCTTAAGATTTTCTTCCATATACGGATTAACGATACTCATGATTTTCCTTTAGGCCGCCGCCTTGATAATTTCGCCTGAGCGGTCAAAATCCGGGGCGGCAAGTGTGACAAACAATGGCGCAATAACATCGGGATGGGGCAGCGTTTCGGGATCTTCGCCCGGATAGGCCAGCGCCCGCATTTCGGTTTGCACCCGGCCCGGATCAATGACATTAACAGTCAGCGGGGTATGGCGCACTTCTTCGGCATAGGACAAAACCATCTGTTCCAATGCCGCCTTGCTGGCCGCATAGGCGCCCCAATGGGCCCGGTGTTTATGGGCCGCACCCGAAGACACAAAAATGGCCCGCCCGGCATCACTACCGCGCAATAAAGGGTCAAGCGTGGCGATCAGCCGCTGATTGGCCAGCACATTCAGGCGCAGCACATTTTCCCACATCTCGGGGTTTGATTGCGCCACCGGCCCCAGCGTGCCCAGCATACCGGCATTGCCGACAAAAATATCCACCCGGCCCAGCTGTTCGGCCAGTGACGGGCCCAGTTGATCAAGCGCATCAAGCTTCATCAGATCCTGTGGCACCAGCAGTGCCGGCGGGCCGCCAAGCTGCCGGATTTCATCATCAACCTCTTCGAGCGCCCCGACAGTCCGGGCGATCAATACGCATTTGGCACCGGCCGCGGCAAAGCGTTTGGCCACAGCCGCCCCGATACCACGAGACGCCCCGGTAATAACCGCAACGCGGTCCTCTAGAACTTTATCATTCATAGGCTTTACCTTTATTCATTCAGCGCCTCATTTTCGATCAAATCTTCAAAGGCCCGGCGTTCTTTTTCTTCATATCCTGATTTTTCATTTTCAGGCTGTGTTTTCTCTTCTCCCTCAGGCGAGATATAGCCGTCACGGACTTTATCAATCGCATCAATCGACTCTTTGATATTCTCTTCATCCGGGGTGATATCTTCCAAGGGGCCTTCAATATTGGCCGTTTCAATAGTCCATTCAACCACGGTATCAATCACGGGCATCAACCGCGATTCTTTAACAAAATCGGGGAAATCCTCTTTGGGCATGACCAGAATAAACGGCAGATACAAAATACCCAATAACAAGATACCCCGGGCAATACCAAAGAAAATACCCAGACTGCGATCAATCGGCCCCAGGCCCATCGCCTGTGCACTTTTAGAAATAAAATGGCTAAGTATTGTCAGGGCCACAAAGATCACAATAAAGACCGCAACATAAGCCAGAACCAGCGCCAGTATATTCGGTGGGATTAAACCGAAATACTCGTAATCGGGGTCGTCAGGCGCCATCCAGCCCTGAAACAGCTCCACGACCTTACCGCCAAACAGGAAAGCCCCGCCAGCGGCGCCGCCGACGCCTAATATGGTCAGCGTTTCTTTAATAAGACCGCGGAAAAAGGCAATCGCCGCAGAAATCATTAAAACAATAACAATGATTATATCAAGGATCATCGGGCGGGCTCCTTATTCCGAAAACAGCGGAATAATTTCGTTAAGATGTTTTACTTCGGTCAGGGATATTTCTGACGCGTCTGCGGCAAAATTACCAGTCTTTTTTAACCCCGTGGCCAAATGCGGTAAAATTGCCCGGTTAAAACCAAGCTTGGCCGCTTCCTTGAACCGTGTCTGGGCCTGACTGACATTACGGACTTCCCCTGATAAACCGATTTCACCGAAAACAACCGTATCGGCCGGCACGGCGACGCCGGACAGCGCGCTCATCAAGGCGACCGCAACCGCAAGATCGGCAGCGGGCTCGGTAATCCGAAGGCCACCGGCGACATTCAGATACACATCATTCATACCGATTTGCAGGCCGCAACGGGCCTCAAGAACCGCCAGAATCATCGACAACCGACTGCTGTCCCAACCGATAACAGCGCGGCGCGGCGTACCCAGCGAAGACGGAGAAACCAGCGCCTGAATTTCCACCAGAACCGGACGTGTCCCTTCCAATGCGGCCAGAACGGCACTGCCGGCAATGTCTTCCTGCCGTTGAGCCAAAAACAGTTCCGACGGGTTGGCAACTTCGGCCAGACCAAAATCATTCATTTCAAAGACACCGATTTCATCAGTCGGGCCAAAACGGTTTTTCACCGCCCGCAGGATACGGAAATGATGGCCGCGGTCGCCTTCGAAATAAAGCACCGTATCGACCATATGTTCGAGCACGCGGGGGCCGGCAATCTGCCCGTCCTTGGTGACATGACCGACCAGAAACAGGGTTACACCGCGTTTTTTAGCAACGCGGATCAATTCCTGCGCGGCGGCG
>JBNJDW010000048.1:0-10953 GCA_051745265.1 Pseudomonadota bacterium | reverse complement strand
ATTGACATAATAATCCTCCACCTCGTCAAAGTCATAAAGTTAAACGTCATAAATTCAATAACCGGCTTTAATCCGGCATAGGCCGCGCCGGTGCCAAGCCCGGCAAAACCCATTTCGGTAATTGGCGTATCAATCACCCGTTTGGCACCGAATTCGTCAAGCAGACCTTGGGTTACTTTATAAGCGCCCTCATATTCGGCGACCTCTTCGCCCATGACGAAGACTTCTTCTGTTGTCCGCATTTCTTCGGCCATCGCATCCCGCAGCGCTTCACGTACGGTCAGGCTAACGGTGTCTTTGAAAAACGGCGCTTCATCAACATCCTTGATATCCTCTGCCGGTTTGGCAGGTGTTTTGTCATTGGCAGAAGTTTCAGCCTTTGCTTCACCCTCAGCTTCAGACGTATCAGAACTGTCGGATTCCGATGTTTCTTCTTCTGCGCTTTTCCGGGCTTTGGCTGCATCATCTGCGTCTTCGCCCTCTTCCAGTAATATGGCGATCGGGGTATTGACCTTAATCGGATCACCACCGGCCTCGACCAGAATTTTACCCATGGTGCCTTCATCTACGGCTTCAAATTCCATTGTCGCCTTGTCGGTTTCAATCTCGGCAATAATATCGCCGGACTCAACCGCATCACCTTCATTTTTATGCCATTTGGCAATTGTGCCTTCTTCCATTGTAGGCGACAGCGCCGGCATTAGGATTTCTATAGTCATACCGGTGCCTCCTCATGGGTATCGACCAGAATATCCGTCCACAATTCTTTAGGATCGGGTTCCGGACTTTGTTGGGCAAATTCAGCGGCCTCGTTAACAGTGGCCTTGATATCCTTATCAATTTTTTTGATCTCGTCTTCGCTATAGTCGCCCGTTTTCAAGATCACATCACGCATGGCGTCGATAGGATCACGTTCATTTTTATAAACACTGACTTCTTCTTTGCTACGGTATTTTGCCGGATCGGACATGGAATGACCGCGATAGCGGTAGGTTTCAACCTCCAGAATATAGGGCCCCTTGCCTTCGCGAACATAATCTGCGGCTTTCAGGGCCGCTTCACGGACTTTAATGACATCCATGCCATCGACTTTTTCACCGGGAATGCCATAAGCCTCACCACGTTTATACAGCTCACCTGCGGCATGGCGCTCCTGACTGGTACCCATGCCGTATTTGTTATTCTCAATCACATAGATAATCGGTAGTTTCCAGAGTGCGGCCATATTATAAGATTCATAAACCTGCCCCTGATTGGCCGCGCCATCCCCGTAATAACAGGTGGTAATACCGCCATCCTCACGATATTTATGGGCAAAGGCCAGACCGGTACCCAACGGGGTTGTTGCCCCGACAATACCATGACCGCCATAAAAACCTTTTTCACGGCTGAACATATGCATAGAGCCGCCTTTGCCCCGCGAATAGCCGCCTTCACGACCGGTAAGCTCGGCCATGACGCCCTTGGGGTCCATACCGGTGGCCAGCATATGGCCATGGTCACGGTATGCAGTAATAACGGTATCCTGCTCCTGAAGGGCAGACTGAATGCCGACAACAACAGCTTCCTGACCGATATAAAGATGACAAAAGCCGCCAATCAGCCCCATACCGTAAAGCTGACCTGATTTTTCCTCAAACCGGCGGATCAGCATCATGTCTTTATAAAATCCCATCATTTCTTCGGGACTGGCGATATTCTGGGTCGCAACATCCGCTTTGGATTTTGACTCGTTTTTGCGTTTTGCCTGGGCCAAAACAAACTCCTGTCATAGGTCAATAAGATACCGATAACAGTTAAACAGATTGGATCGAAAAATCAATAATGGAATGACATTTAAATTACCGATAAAGGCAAAAGCCGTGCTTTACGGATACAAAGCTGACAGAACATCGCATTACGGCAGAATATACTCATCTTCGCCCATGCGGTTGAGCATGATGCGAACCTGTTCATCCAAAAGATCGGGATCAATGCTGCCGGGACGAAGATGTTTTACTTTTGTTTCAAGTGTCTCGCGCTGTTCTTTTAAAGCAACATATTGCTTTTCTTTTTCAACATATTCACTTTGATAGCTTTTTAAGGCGTAATATCCGCGCTCCCCCTGAACAAGGTGAAACGCAAACCAGATAAACAGGGTAAAGAATAAAACCCCTGCCCAGGTCCGCTGCAAATATCCGGCTATGTTGAGAACACCATTCATATCTTCAGTGAATCACACCCGATTCGACCGGTCAAGCAATTAATAAACTATTTTTGTCAAGGCCCTCAAACTGTTGCATAAATGACTCATAATGGCCGTTTAAAATGGAAATTTATTGTCTTTTAGATTATGGACAGGAAAATCTTTGCGCATTTCAATTTTATCAAGAACGGGTCCTAAGCCGCCATCAGATCGTTCACTGACGATCCTGAAGACCTGACCAAGCTTCATTTTACTGATTTTTTGGGCCACAGCTTCATTCCCGGCACGCGCCGGCAGATCAGCACAGCCATTGGCATCCAACAGGTAAAGCCGGAATTCTGCATCTCTGCTTTTGCCGCTGGGCTGCTCGCCTGGCTGATAAAAGCCGCCAAAAACCACAAAAAGATCCTTATCCGACAAGTGGTTGGCTGCAGATTGCGCCGCTTTGGCCATTATGCTCTTTAACTGGTGCCACATATCCAATGCCTAGTTTTTCATAATAATAAATTATATTATCATGGCACAGCTTTTTAGAAAAGCAAAATCAGCTTAGATGCAATAAAATCCTTATTTTACAATGCTGCGGCCCGCATATTCTGCCCGTGCGCCCAGCAGTTCTTCAATACGGATCAGTTGATTGTATTTGGCAACGCGATCTGAACGCGACATTGATCCGGTTTTTATTTGTCCGCAACCGGTCGCAACCGCCAGATCCGCAATGATGACATCCTCCGTCTCGCCCGAACGGTGCGACATGACAACGCCCATCTCTGTGCTTTGCGCCATGCCGACGGCCTCCAGAGTTTCGCTTAATGTACCGATTTGGTTAACCTTGATCAGGATGGCATTACCAGCCTCTTCATCAATACCGCGCTTTAAACGGTCCGGGTTGGTGACAAACAGATCATCCCCGACCAGCTGCACGCGATCGCCCAGGGCAGCGTTCAGATTTTTCCAGCCTTTCCAGTCATCTTCATCAAGGCCGTCTTCAATAGATATAATCGGGTAGCGGTCAATCAGATTGCGGTAATATTCAATCATCTGATCCGATGAATAAACCGCGTCTTCACCTTTCATATGATAAACACCGTCATCGCAGAATTCACTGGCCGCAACATCAAGCGCAAGCGCAATATCCTCACCCGGTTTATAACCGGCGCCCTCAATCGCCTTCATAACAAAATCAAGGGCTTCACTCGTTGCTTTAAGCTCGGGCGCGAAGCCCCCTTCATCACCAACATTGGTGCTGTAACCGGCGGCAGAGAGCTGTTTCTTTAGGCTGTGGAACACTTCGGCGCCCATACGAACCGCCTCGGCAATTGAGGTCGCACCGACCGGCATAATCATGAATTCCTGCACATCAACAGCATTATCCGCATGGGCGCCGCCATTAATGATATTCATCATCGGAACAGGCAACAAAACAGCATCTGAACCGCCAAGTTCTACGAACAAAGGCTCCCCATGCATACAGGCCCGGGCCCGGGCGAATGCCAGACTGACCCCCAGCAAGGCATTGGCCCCCAAACGGCCTTTATTTGTTGTGCCATCCAGATCGATCAGCATCTGGTCCAGATCTGCCTGATCTGTGATATTTCCGGTTTTCAAATGTTCGAGGATTTCAGTATTTACGCCATTGACGGCCTTGGTCACGCCCTTGCCAAGATAACGGTCCTTGTCACCATCGCGCAGTTCAACCGCTTCATACGCCCCTGTTGATGCGCCTGATGGCACGGCTGCCCGGCCAAATCCACCGCCCTCAAGATACAGGTCAACCTCTACCGTCGGGTTACCGCGGCTGTCCAGAATTTCACGGGCATGGATATTTTCAATAGCATACATCACAGTCTCCTCAACATTAAGTATTCGTTGAAACAAGAGTAGCAAAGAAAATTAAAAGGACAAGTGGATATGCGTAAAAGAGAACCGGATAAAATATCACAGCATTACAATGACGGGCCTTTTTTACCCGATGCAGGCCCCTGAGCATGTTGAAATTTCCGGTAATCCGCCAACAGCCGGGGATAGATTTTTGCCAGCAGCAAAGCATCCAAAAGCGCGCTATGGCCTTTATTGATCCGTTCACTGCGGTCAACGCCGTAATGGTCGAGCACGTTATCAAGCTTCGCGCCCTCATAACCAAACATTTTTTCAGACCAGGGGCGGACATTCTGCCACTGTTTATCCGGGATCGGGCGATCCACAGCTGATTTTTCAAGCTCTGCCGCCAGAAAAGCAATATCAAGCGTATAATCGTCATGCTGGCGGCAGGTTATAATAATGGGATCATCGCCGATGAAATCGCGAATTTCCTCGGCATGCTGGTTGAATTTCGGCTTATCGGCCAGGAATTCTTCTGTCAGACCGGTCAGGTCCGTGATCTCCGGCGGCACATCGCGTTCCGGGTTAAAATACAAATGCAGTGTTTTTCCCGTCGGCTTGTTATTCCACAGCTCGACAATGCCGATTTCAGTAATCCGGTGACCGTCTTTGACAAACAGGCCGGTGGTCTCAATGTCAAGAACGAGGGATCTCATAATCAGGCGACTGCTTTCAGGCCATCATAGCCTTTTGATTTGACCAGATGATCAATTTCCAGCAATTGGGTCAGCACCGCTTCCATATCTTCCAGTTTAACCATATTCGGGCCGTCACTGGGGGCGCTGTCAGGATCCTGATGTGTTTCCATGAACACCGCCGCAACGCCAACCGCAATAGCCGCCCGGGCCAGAACCGGCACAAAACGGCGGTCACCGGATGTTGTATTCCCTGCCCCGCCCGGCTGTTGAACCGAATGCGTGGCATCAAAAACAACCGGATGGCCGGTTTCCGCCATAATCGGCAGCGCCCGCATGTCAGAGACCAGCGTATTATAGCCAAAACTTGCCCCGCGTTCGCAAAGCATCACATTCGCATTGCCGCTATCGGTCACTTTTTTAGCAACATTGGCCATGTCCCAAGGCGCCATGAACTGGCCTTTTTTAACATTGATGGCTTTGCCGGTTTTGGCCGCCGCCACCAACAGATCGGTCTGGCGGCACAGAAAAGCCGGAATTTGCAGGATATCCGCGACCTCACCAACTTCGGCGCACTGTTCAGGCAAATGAATATCCGTCACAACCGGCAAGCCCATTTCCTTTTTGACATCCGCCAGGATCGGCAGGCCTTTTTCAATGCCAAGGCCGCGGCTGGAATGGATTGACGTCCGGTTTGCTTTATCAAAAGACGTTTTATAAACAAGGCCGATCCCAAGCTTTGTCGTCAGTTCCTTCAACGCGCCGGACATATCCATGGCATGATCGCGGCTTTCGAGCGCGCAGGGCCCGGCCAGCAGCGTAAAGGGAAGATCATTGGCGATGGTAAGATTTTGAACTTTGACCTGATGGTTTTGCGTCATAATAAACGTCCTTTGCGAATGCAGTAAATATGTCGATATTTATAAACAATATGTAATGTAAGTCAAGTTTAAAGGCCGGTTCAGACCAGACGTGACTTGTCCACCGCCGCCTTGATAAACGAGACAAACAACGGATGTGGTTCAAAAGGTCTGGATTTCAATTCCGGATGATATTGAACGGCAATAAACCACGGGTGATCTTCACGTTCAATCGTTTCAGGCAGCATGCCATCGGGTGATGTGCCGGCAAAATGCAGGCCGTGTTTTTCAAGTTCCGGGCAGTAATGGCTGTTGACTTCATAACGGTGGCGGTGACGTTCGCTGATATCAGCCGCGCCATAGATTTCAGAGATTTTTGATCCCATGGCAAGCTTTGCCGGATAAGCGCCAAGACGCATGGTCCCGCCCAGATCATCATTGGCATTGCGTCTGACCAGTTCATCCTTGTTCATCCATTCAGTCATCAGGCCCACGACCGGGTTTTTAAAGCTGCCAAACTCGGTTGATCCGGCATTTTCAATACCGGCCAGATTACGGGCGGCTTCAACAACCGCCATCTGCAGGCCCAGACAAATACCGAAAAACGGAATATTGTTTTCACGGGCGTATTCGATGGCAGAGATTTTGCCTTCGGTACCGCGCTCACCAAAGCCGCCGGGCACCAGAATGGCATCTATATTGGCCAGCGGCTCCATATCACTTTCCAGCGCTTCGGCATCAATCCACTTCATCCGCACACGGATATTATTGGCAATACCGCCATGAGTCAGCGCCTCGGCAAGGGATTTATAACAATCCAGCAGGGCTGTATATTTACCGACAATACCAATGGTGACTTCACCCTCGGGCTTTTCCAAACGGCTGACGATGTCCTGCCAGTTGCCAAGATCGGGCAAAGCGGCATTCAGACCGAAATATTCAACTACCTGTTCATCCAGTCCCTGATCATGATAACTGATCGGCACCTGATAAATATGGTTTACGTCAATCGCGGGGATAACGCGGTCTTCGCGCAGGTTACAGAACAGCGCGATTTTACGTCTTTCATCGCGGGGGATCGGGCGATCCGCGCGGACCATCAAAATCTGCGGCTGAATACCGACCGAAAGCAATTCCTTGACCGAGTGCTGGGTCGGCTTGGTTTTAAGCTCCCCCGCTGCCGGAATATAGGGCATCAGGGTCATATGGATAAACAGCGCCTTTTCCGGGCCGACTTCATTGCCGAATTGACGGATGGCCTCCAAAAAGGGCAGCCCCTCAATATCGCCGACCGTACCGCCGATCTCGCAGATGACAAAATCACTGTCATCATCGACCGTGCCGATAAAGTCTTTGATCTCGTTGGTGACATGGGGAATAACCTGCACGGTTGCGCCCAGATAATCGCCATGGCGTTCCTTTTGGATCACATTGGAATAGATACGCCCGGTGGTAATATTATCGCCCTGATGGGCTGATACACCGGTAAAGCGTTCATAATGGCCCAGATCCAGATCGGTTTCGGCGCCATCATCGGTGACATAGACCTCGCCGTGCTGATAAGGGCTCATCGTGCCGGGATCAACATTCAGATAGGGATCAAGCTTACGCAGTCTGACTTTAAACCCCCGCGCCTGTAACAAGGCACCAAGAGCCGCGGCGGCAAGCCCCTTCCCAAGGGAAGAAACCACACCACCGGTGATGAAAATATAGCGTGTCATTAAAAGCCTCGCAGGCGCTTATTCTGAAATCGGAACGGCAGGTTCTTGTTTGGGCTCTGTTTCGGCATCATCTTCGCCGTTATCATTAACAGCTTCGGCCTCATCGCCTTCGGTTACATCAGCAGCCTCAGCGTTATCAGAGCCTTCTGCGGCCTGATCATCGCCCGTAACAGCAGAATCACCGGATACCGGCACATCTGTTTCAGGATCCTCAGCCAATTCAAGGATACTGTCCGGACGGCTTGAAACCTGATCTTTGGCCAATATCGCGAGTGACAGGCTGGTAATCAGGAAACCAAACGCCAGAATAGCCGTCAGCCGGGTCAGCAGATTAGCTGTACCGCGCGCGGTTGCAAGGCCGCCCATACCACCGCCGGAACCGCCGCCGATCCCCAGCCCTCCGCCTTCGGATTGCTGAACCAGTACAACAGCGATTAATGCCAGCGCCAGCATTAAATGTATCACCAAGACAACTGCATCCATGATTTAAAACCTGTTATTTATTTAAGCTGTCTTATCTGTACAGGGTTTTGATATGAATTTCCAGAGCTGAATGAACTTTTCCCCTGAAAAAAATACCTGATATTCAGGATATCTGAAGCTGCCGTTTAATCCGTATCCGGCTTTAATCCGACCAGTGTCTGCAGCAGTTTTCGAACGCCCTGCACCCGATGGCGGTTTTCGGGCCAGACACGGGTAAAGACCAGTTTCTGATCGGGGCGCAGCTTGACCATCCCGGCATTGGCGGCCATATAGGCGACCAATTCATTGGCATAGTCACAGCTGTCATTGTGGAAGCTCAGCACCGCGCCTTTCGGCCCCGCCTCCACCTTGGCGATACCGGCCTCGCGGCATAATTGCTTAATGGCGATGACATCGAGCAGGTTCTGAACTTCCTCGGGCAGATCGCCGAAGCGGTCAATCAGCTCGGCGGCAAAGCCCTCAATTTCGACATCCCCCACCAGATCAGACAAACGGCGGTAGAGCTGCAGACGAACATTAATATCCTTGACGTAACGCTCGGGGATCAAGACCGGCATGCCCAGTTCAATCTGCGGGGTAAAGCTGTGCTGACCAATCGGCGCGCCTTCATCGGTATCACGGCCCTCACGGACGGCGGCGACAGCTTCTTCGAGCATCTGGTGATACAGTTCAACACCGACCTCTTTGACATGGCCTGATTGTTCCTCGCCCAGAATATTACCGGCGCCGCGGATATCCATATCATGGCTGGCCAGTTGGAACCCTGCCCCCAGCGTATTTAACTGTTCCAGCACATGCAGGCGCTGTTCCGCGGTTTTGGTCAGTTTCTTTGACGGCGCATAAGTCAGATAGGCATAACCGCGCATTTTCGAGCGGCCAATCCGACCCCGCAGCTGATACAGCTGGGCCAGACCGAACATATCGGCGCGATGGATTATGATCGTATTGACATTGGGAATATCAATCCCCGATTCAATAATATTGGTCGCCAGCAGAATATCATATTGCCCGTCAATAAAGGCGGCAACGCGGTCTTCCAGTTCATCGCCATCCATCTGACCGTGGGCGGTGATGGTTTTAAGCTCCGGAACCAGTTCTTTCATGAAAGTTTCAATCTCCGCCAGATCGGAAATCCGCGGGCAGACATAGAAAGACTGCCCGCTTCTGAAATGCTCGCGCATCAGGGCTTCGCGTATAATCACAGGATCGGTCGGCATGATAAAGGTTCTGACCGCCAGCCGGTCAATCGGCGGCGTTGCCATCAGGCTGAGATCCTTAACCCCCGTCAAAGACATCTGCAAGGTCCGCGGGATCGGCGTTGCGGTTAAGGTCAGGACATGGACATTGGCCTGCAATTCTTTCAGGCGTTCTTTTTGCTTCACACCGAAACGCTGTTCCTCATCCACGATCATCAGGCCCAGATTATTGAATTTAACTGATTTGCCCAAAAGCGCATGGGTGCCGATAACGATATTGGCATCACCGGCGGCAATCTCTTCGCGGACGCGCTTGGCCTCAACCGGTTTAATCAGGCGGGACAGCTGGACGATCCGCAGTGGGAAGCCTTTAAAGCGTTTGATAAATTCCTGATAATGCTGCCGGGCCAGCAAAGTTGTCGGCGCGACAATCGCCACCTGAAAACCGGCCATGGCCATGATAAAGGCACCGCGGAGGGCAACCTCGGTTTTACCGAAACCCACATCACCACAGACCAGACGGTCCATTGCCTGTCCCTTGGACAGGTCCTCGATCACGTCCTCGATCGCGCGTTGCTGGTCTTCGGTCTCCATAAACGGAAATCCGGCGGCAAATTTCTCATATTCGATTGGCTGCGGTTCAACGACTTCGGTTTTCTTCAACAATCGGGCAGCGGCGATTTTCAGCAGTTGATGCGCCATGGCCAGCAGGTCTTTTTTGACCTTGGCCTTCCGTGCCTGCCATCCGGCACCACCAAGCCGGTCAAGCTGGACAATCATATCGGCCGAGCCATAACGGGTCAGGACATCAAGGCTTTCGACCGGTACAAATAAACGGTCACCGCCGTGATAAATGACCCTGAGGAAATCATGCGAAACACCGATAACCTCCAGCGTTTCCAATTGTTCAAATTTACCAATACCGTGTTCTTCATGAACGACATAATCGCCCTCGGATAATTGCGAGAGCTCGGAGAGGAATTCTTCGGATGATTTACGGCGTTTTTTCGTCGGACGGCTGAGGCGATCGCCCAGAATATCCTGTTCGGTAATCACCGCAAGCTTACCGGCTTCAAAACCGTGTTCCAAAGCCAGCGTGATAAAACCGGTGTTACGGGGCTTCATTCCCTGCGCCGATTGCCAGCTGCCGACAATTTCAGCGCCTTTCAGCCCCTGTTCTGACAATACGGATTTCAAACGATCACGGGCACCATCACTGTAGCCTGATATCAGCACCCGTTTTTTCTGGTCCAGCAGGGTTTTGACATGGCCGGTGACGGCCTGATAGACATCGCCGCCCGGCTGGGCGCGGACATCGCCGAAATCACGACCCTTGCGGGCTTTGGCATCTTCCTGTCCTTCGGATGCGGTAAAGGGCGAAAACTGGATAACACCATAATCAGACAGCCGTGCATCCCATTCCGCCACATCAGGATAATGGCTGTTTATCGGCACCGGATTGTAGACCGAGATTTTAGACTGTTTTTCAGCCTCCTGCATCTCAAGCCTTGAATTATAGAAGTCCTGAATCTGTTTCAGGCGCTCATCACGGGCCTGTTCGATCTGCGGCTCCATGGTTACGGTAGCTTTGGGCACGTAATCAAAAATGGTTTCCAGCGGCGTTTCAAAGAACAGCGGCAACCAGTGCTCCATCCCCGGATGGCTGCGACCTTCCTTGACTGTTTCATAGAGCATATCATTATCTTGGGGCATGCCGAATAATTCACGATACTGGCCGCGGAAACGGCGGATGCTGTCTTCATCCAGCGGTAATTCCGACACCGGGGTAAAGGAGACATTGCCAACGGTTTCAGATGTTCTTTGTGACATCGGGTCAAAAACGCGGATCTGCTCGACCTCATCCCCGAACAGATCAATCCGGCAGGGCTGATCAGCACCCGGCGGATAAATATCAATGATATCACCGCGCAGGGCAAACTCCCCCGGCTCCCGCACTGTATCGACACGATGAAAGCCGTTTTCGACCAGAAA
>JBNJDW010000047.1:0-11159 GCA_051745265.1 Pseudomonadota bacterium | reverse complement strand
GGCATGGTCACCCATGAAACCTATAAGGACAGCGAAGGTCAGTGGCTCTATCCCGATGAGATCGAGGCCGTAGCCGATGGCGGCTTTGTCCATAAAGAAACCAAAGCGCCTGTTAAAACCGGCCGCATTGAAAAAATGTCCAAATCGAAACGCAATACCATTGACCCCAATGATATCATGGCCGCCTATGGCGCCGATGCGGCGCGGCTGTTTATTTTGTCTGACAGCCCGCCGGAACGCGATCTGCAATGGACCGAAAGCGGCATTGAAGGCGCCTGGAAATATATCAACCGGTTGTGGCGGATGGTCACGGCGCCGAATACATCACTGCCAAAAGCCGGTACGGAGGTTCCGGAGACGCTGGACGATGCGGCCAAAACGCTGCGCGGTCTGGTCCATAAAACCATTGCGGGGATGAGCGAGGATCTGGACAAACTGCATTTCAACCGTGCGGTCGCCCGGATTCGTGAATTAAGCAACGCCATTGCCGAATATGATGCGCTGGAGGATGCCAATGGCGCCGTGCTGCGCGAGGCGCTGGAAAGTCTGGTCCTGTTATTTGCCCCGATGATGCCGCATCTGGCCGAAGAGCTGTGGGCATCGCTGGGCTATGAGACCATGGCCATCGACACCGCCTGGCCGGTTGCCGATAAAACATTGCTGGTTGAAGAAAACGTCACCATTGCCGTACAGGTCAATGGCAAGGTCCGCGCCACGGTGACCCTGCCGCGCAATGCCGATAAACAGGTCACGCAGGAGGTTGCGCTTGATAATGAAAATGTCCAGAAAGCGCTGGCCGGAAAACCGGTGCGTAAGATTATTGTGGTTCCCAACAGGATCGTCAATGTTGTCGTATAACAGATTGCTCTCAACCGCCCGTCTTGCCGGGCTTGCCGGGTTGCTGGCCATCGGGCTTGCCGGCTGCGGGTTTAAGCCTCTCTACACAACGGGGGGCGGGAATACTGCGGCCAAGGCCGGTGAACAACTGCCGTTTGAACAGATTGCCATCGGCCATATGGCCAACCGTGAGGGTCAATATCTGCGCAACCGTCTGATTGATACCATTTACACCAAGGGCCGGCCCGGATCACCGCGCTATCAATTGGATATCAGCGGGCCGAGTGAAGAAATTACCCGGCTGGGTATTCGTAAAGATGCCTCGGCAACGCGGGGGCAGATGCGGGTTTCGGGCCGGATGACCCTGACAGATACAGCTGGAGAAACCGATCGGATTATCCTGCGTCGTCATATTGAGGCCACAAACAGTTTTAACATTCTCAGCAGCCAATATACGACCCAGGTGACCGAGCAATATGCCCGTGAACGGGCCTTGGATGAACTGGCCCGCAATACCGTTCGCCAGCTGGCGCTTTATTTCAACCGACCGGATCATATCAATGAAACTGACATTTCGGCAGATTGACGGCTTTTTAAAAGCCCCGGACCCCAAGGCAAAGGCCGTTCTGGTCTATGGCCCGGATGAGGGGCTGGCCCGCGAGCGCATTGCCCTGCTGGGCAAAACAGTTGTCGAAGATCTTGGCGATCCGTTCAATGTTACCGAACTTAACGGCGATCAGATTGCTGAAAACCCCAGCGTGCTGAATGACGAGGTTTTTGCCCTGTCGATGATGGGCGGGCGGCGGTTGATTCGCATTCATAATACGGATGACAAGCTGGTGCCGCATTTAAAAGCGGTTCTGGAAGATGCCGATAAGATTGATCACCTGATCCTGATTCAGGGCGGCGATCTGGGCCCGCGCTCTGCCTTGCGCAAATTTTGTGAAAGCTCGAAAAATGCGGCGGCGCTGCCCTGTTATGTTGAAGATGAGCGCGATTTAACCCGTTTTTTACAGGATTTCTTCAAAGATGAAGGCTATCAGATTTCCCGCGATGCGCTGCAGGCGGCGGCCAGCGTTTTAAAAGGCGACCGGGCGCTGGTTCGTAAAGAGGCCGAGAAAATCTGTCTGTATAAAGGGGAAGATCACTCCCAGATTACCCTTGAGGA
This sequence comes from Pseudomonadota bacterium, assembly GCA_051745265.1. GTDB lineage: Bacteria > Pseudomonadota > Alphaproteobacteria > Micavibrionales > CSBR16-224 > JBNJDW01. The sequence continues at coordinate 9,154 of JBNJDW010000047.1, read as the reverse complement.
TATTCAGGCCTGTCTGGGGCAGATCAATGCCGAGACGCTTGATATTTTGACCCAGTATATGGCCTCGGGCCGTGCGGAGGCCTTGGAAGAAAGCCTGAATTTCCTGTTTCGTGAGGGCAACAGCCCGGTTTATATCCTCAGATCCGCACAAAATTATTTTCGGCGCCTGTATATTACGCAAGCGCGGTTAGAAACCATAGGTATGGATGAGGCGTTGAAAAAGCTTGAACCGCCCTTGTTTTTCAAATTAAAACCCGGTTTTCAGGCCCATCTGCGTCAATGGCCGATGCCGCGGGTAAAAAATGCCCTGTCACATCTTTATCAGGCGGAAAAACAGTTAAAATCAGGGCAATTAAACCCCGAGCTGATCTGCAACAGGGCATTTTTGTCGCTGGCCCGGATGGCACAAAGCCGTCGATAACAAAATATCAGAGCTTAACCGGCAAGCTTTTCAAGCAGCAGATCCAGTTGATCAAGTGATTTATAGTCGATTGTCACCCGGCCTGAGCCGTTTGCCGCCGGATCAATGCGGGCCCGCATGCCCAGCTGAACAGACAGTTCTTTTTCAAGGGCGACGGTATCAACATCCTTAACCGGAGTCGCGGCGCGGGCCCGGGCGGATTGATCATCATTGCCATGGCCGGTGCCCTGGGTCAGGGCCAGTTTTTCAGTCTCGCGCACGCTTAAGCCGTCTTTCATGACCTTTTGGGCCAGAATTTCAGGCTCTTTGGCGCTGAGAACGGCGCGGGCGTGACCGGCGCTCAGGCGGCCCTCCTGCACATAGCTCTGAATTTTGTCAGACAGTTTTAACAGCCGCAAAGTATTGGTGACATGGCTGCGGCTTTTGCCCAGTTTTTTCGACAAGGCATCCTGCGTATAGTCAAATTCGGCAATCAAACGCTGGAAGCCTTCGGCCTCTTCAATGGCGGTCAGGTCTTCGCGCTGCAGGTTTTCAATCAGGGCAATTTCAAGGGCGACGTCATCGCTGAAATTCTCAATGATAACCGGTACTTCGTGCAATTGCGCCTTTTGCGCGGCGCGCCAGCGGCGTTCCCCGGCGATGATTTCATATTCACCCTCGCCTATGGGGCGGACCAATAAAGGCTGGATAATACCGTGCTGGCCGATGGATTCAGCAAGCTGGGCGATGGCTTCGGCCTCAAACCGGCGGCGCGGCTGGTATTGGCCGGGTTTTAAAGCGCCAATGGGCAGGCGATTTTGCCGATCCGGGCTTTTGGCGCCATCGTCATTACGTTCATAATCACGCTCGGCATCTGAATCGAGAAATAGAGCATCCAAGCCACGGCCAAGGCCGCGTTTACGTGGTGATGACGACATTTATGCGGCCTCCCTTTTATCTTTGGCGGCGTTACGCTCGCGTTTTAACAATTCTTTGGCAAGCTGGATATAAGCCTGCGAGCCGGCGCAGCCCATATCATAGACAATCGCCGGCAGGCCGAATGAGGGCGCTTCGGAAATACGGACATTGCGGGGGATCACCGCCGTATAGACCGTATCACCGAAATGGTCACGGACATCCTGCTCCACCTGCAGCGATAGATTATTGCGCTTATCATACATGGTCAGGACAATACCCTGCAGTTCCAGATCCGGGTTAAAGCTGGCCTTGACCCGATCAATGGTTTTGACCAGATGGCTGATGCCTTCCAGCGCATAAAACTCACACTGCAGCGGCACAATCACACCATTCGATGCAGTTAAAGCATTTAATGTCAATAGGTTAAGCGATGGCGGGCAATCGAAAAGAATATAGTCAAAATCAAGATCAGAGTCATTAATCGCCTGTTTAAGGCGTGCCTCGCGATGCTTGGCATTGATCAGTTCAATCTCTGCCCCGGACAAATGTATCGATGAGGCGACAACATACAGCCCGGGCACTTTGGATTTGACCACGGCTTCATCAAGACCGACTTCACCAAACAGAACTTCGTAAGAGCCGTTCAGGCGATCAGCGCGCTCAATACCAAAACCGGTTGACGCGTTACCCTGCGGGTCAAGATCAATGACCAGAACCTTTTTACCCACGGCAGCCAACGAGGTTGCCAGATTGACCGTGGTTGTTGTTTTACCCACGCCGCCTTTTTGATTGGCGACGCTGAAAATGCGCGGCGTTTTGATGTGTTTTTTGGACATGCTGTTTTATAGCAAGATTTCGGGTCTTTGCAAAGCAAAGAAATGTTTCACGTGAAACATTTAAGGTCGGAGATCTCCAGAATGCTGCCCGTATCAGAGGTCTGACTGGGATGCGTGACCACTGAAAACTGCCAGCTCTGACGGACGGTAGTAAGTTCATCTTTTGATGTTTCGCCTTTTAAAAACAAACACTTACCGCCATGGTTCAGTAAAGGCACGGCATAAGATAACAGCTTATCCAGTGGTGCCAGGGCGCGTGCGGTGATGATATCCCCCCTCACCTCAACTGTTTCCGCGCGGGCATTAATCACATCGGCTTTCACCCCGGTTTCGCGGATAACATCCTTTAGAAAAAGTGTTTTACGCAAATCTGATTCGATCAAAGTCACCGAAGAACAGCCCATACAGGCCATAACCAGACCCGGAAACCCCGCCCCGCTACCAAGGTCAAGCAGGTTTGCCGATTTCTGGGGAATATAAGCGGCCAGTTGCGCAGAATCATAAAAATGACGTTGCCACATTTCATCAACAGTGCCGGGGGCAATCAGGTTTATTTTCTTTTGCCACTTGGTCAGCAACGCCGCATAAATTTCCAACCGTTCTAATGTTTCACGTGAAACATTCGTCTGCGCGGCAAAATCTGTGGCGCCAAAGCTCATGCTGATTTCCGGGCCGTGTTATCATTGCGCTTGACATGCCGTAACAGAGAAATCACCGCCGCCGGCGTTACGCCGGGAATACGCGCCGCCGCCCCCAAGGTACTGGGCTGGGCAGCTTCAAGCTTTGCCCGGACTTCGTTGGACAGGCTGCCAATCGCGCTGTAATCAAGATCCGCCGGCAGATAAAGATTTTCTTCGCGGCGATACGCCCGGATATCGGCAGTTTGCCGTTCAAGGTAACCGGCATAGCGCGCGTCAAATTCAATCTGTTCGCGCACCGTGGCCGAGAGCGGCGCCAATTCCGGCCATATTTCCGCCAAACGGTCAAAGCCATAATCTTTATGCCGCAACAGATCAAAAGCCGAGCGCCGTTTACCATCGTAATTAACCGCAATACCATAGCCTTCCAGCGCATCGGGTGTCATCGACAGTGATTGAACCAGCGTCCGGCCCTCTTCCAGTGCCTTTAACTTCGCGGTAAAAGCTGCCGCCCGCTCATCGCTGATACAGCCAATTTCAATGCCTTTGGGCGTCAGACGTTGATCGGCATTATCAGCCCGCAACACCAACCGGTATTCAGCGCGCGAGGTAAACATCCGGTAGGGCTCTGTCACGCCAAAATGAATCAGATCATCAATCAAAACGCCAATATAGCCGTCGGCCCGGTCAATAATAAACGGCTCTGTCACGCCGGAGGCCCTGCGCGCCGCATTAATCCCGGCAATCAGCCCCTGCGCCCCGGCCTCTTCATAACCGGTGGTGCCGTTGATCTGCCCGGCCAGATACAGACCGCCGATTTTCTTGGTTTCCAAAGTCGCCGTCAAAGCGCGCGGATCGACATAATCATATTCAATGGCGTAACCGGGCTCCAGAATCACCGCATTTTCAAGGCCGGGAATGGTTTTTAACATGCGGGCCTGCACATCGGCAGGCAGAGAGGTTGAAATGCCATTTGGATAAACCGTGTGATCATCGAGCCCCTCAGGCTCCAAAAAGATCTGGTGGCGGTCTTTATCGGCAAAGCGGACGACTTTATCTTCGATTGACGGGCAATAGCGCGGCCCGCTGCTTTTGATCTGCCCGGAATACATCGGCGCCTGATCCAGATTATCCCGAATCACATCATGGGTTTCCGGCGTGGTATAGGTAATATGGCAGCCGATCTGCGGCACGGTAATTTCACTGTTCATAAAAGAAAACGGCACCGGCGCGGCATCTCCGGGCTGGGTTTCGCAGACGGACCAGTCAATCGTCCGCCCGTCCAACCGCGCAGGCGTTCCGGTTTTCAACCGTCCCAGCGGAAATTCATAGCGGGCCAGTGTTTCGGCAAGGCCGACAGCCGGTTGCTCCCCGACCCGGCCAGCCGGTGTGGTTTCCAGACCACGGTGAATAAGACCGCGCAGAAAAGTGCCCGTGGTAATAATGGCAGAGGCGCAGCCAAAGCGCTGACCATCATCGGTCCACACGGCGGTGATCTGGTTTTGGTCATTGATTTCAAGGTCTTCGGCGCCCGCCGCATAAACGGTCAGATTGTCCATATTCAAAATTTCAGCCTGCATCGCCTGCCGGTAAAGCTTACGATCCGCCTGCGCGCGCGGCCCGCGAACAGCCGGGCCTTTGCTGGCATTGAGCATACGAAACTGAATTCCGGCCTGGTCAATCACCCGGCCCATCAATCCGTCCAGCGCATCAATTTCACGGACCAGATGCCCCTTGCCCAGCCCGCCAATAGCAGGATTGCAGGACATAACGCCAATGGTGTCCAGCTTATGGGTCAATAACAGGGTCGCCGCGCCCATCCGCGCCGCAGCCGCTGCCGCCTCGCACCCGGCATGGCCACCACCGATAACAATGACATCAAATTCCATTTTCATAATAACAAAGATCCTTTTAGGGCATTATAACAAACTCTTAAGGAAAATAAAGTAATCTTATGCTATACTCTGGAACAGAGGTTATCGTAACCTATATAAAGGGTAAAGGGGACAGGACTCAATCATGTCACTGACAAAGACAACAGAAACGATTTTTGGTCGGCCCGTGCCGCAAACCCCGGCCGTGCAGGCCTATATCGCCAATTTAGACAACCGCGAAGACCAAACCAAAGCGCGGCGGCTTTTCATGCTGCTGGCTGAAAATTATCGTCAGGCTCCGACCGCAGCTTCGAATCAGCAGCCCGGCCGGCAATGGCACTCCCTTGATCTGGGTGAAGCCTTTTTACGCCCGGCGGCCAATACCCGCAATGAAAAACGGGTCACCAGCCTTAAACGTAAAATTAATACGCTGAACAAGGCCGATGGTCCGGCGGCGATTGAATCCTTGAAACAGGCGGTGGATATCCCCGCCCCATCCACAGCGCCAGACACTAAACTGGCCCGCTGAGCCTGATTATTTACCAATACAAAAATCCTTGAAGACAACATCAAGCAGTTGTTCAACATCAACGCGCCCGGTAATCCGGCCCAGCGCCTGCAAAGCCTGACGCAGATCTTCAGCCGCCAGCTCCGGCAAGGGGCTGTCCAAAGCCGCCTGCAAAAAATCACGGCACTGGATCAGATTCTCCCGATGCCGTTCCCGGGTCAGCGGCGGCGCCCCGCCCCCCGCTTCAAAAAAGCCCTGGACGCGGGCGGTAATTTCATGCAGCAATGCCGGAATGCCCTGATCTTGAGTGACCGAGATTTCAAAAGCCGCAGAAAAATCATGTTGCAAATCACCTTCAAGCTGATCGATCTTATTGAGAACGACCAGCGTTTTATCGTCAACCATCTCCTGCGTTGACGGGTCAAGATCATCGCGGGTGGCATCAAACAGGGCGATTTTCAAATCCGCCTCCCGCGCTCGGCCAATAGCGCGGCGGATACCTTCGGCCTCGACCTTATCAGCATGGCGATCTCTTAAGCCCGCCGTATCACAGATCACCACCGGATACCCGCCAAGATTAAGTGAGACTTCGACAAGATCGCGGGTCGTACCGGCAATATCGGAGACGATCGCCGCCTCCCGCCGCGCCAGTGTATTGAGCAGGCTGGATTTTCCGGCATTGGGCGCGCCGATAATGGCGATCTGCATACCGGTGCGCATGCGTTCGCCGCGGCGGTTATCCTGCAGATGGCTGTTAATGTCATCCATCAGCAGATTAATTTTATCACGGACCGCATCATCAATCCCCTCGGGCATGTCTTCATCGGGGAATTCAATTTCCGCCTCCTGATGGGCGAGCATGCGGGTTAATGCATCGGCCCAGCGGTGGTATAGCTGCTCCAAAGCCCCTTCCAACTGACCGAGCGCCAAGATACGCTGTGCTTCGGTTTCGGCATGGATTAAATCGCCGACAGCTTCGGCCGCGGTCAGGTCAAGCTTGCCATTGGTAAAGGCCCGTTTGGTAAATTCGCCGGGTTCGGCCATGCGGTGCGTGGGAAAACGGCCCAACACCTCAAGCATTTTGGTGATCACCGCCCGGCTGCCATGCAGGCTGTATTCTATGACATCTTCGCCGGTATAGCTGGCCGGGGCTTTGAAATAAACGGCAATGGCCTGATCAATCATCCGGCCATTGTCAGGATCACTCAGCTTGCGGTAGGTTGCATGGCGCGCTGTTGGCGGCGCATCCGCCCCGGTCAGGCTGAAATAGCTGTCCAGCGCCGCTGGGCCGGAGACACGGATCACCGCCACCCCCGCCTGTCCGGGGGCCGAGGCCAGGGCAAAAATCGTCGCTGTCTCGGCCATGCTCATCCATCAACCTTTCTGGGCCGCATTGCGCGGTGCGGTCTGATGTCGGTCAAGCTTTAAACGTTCAACCACTTTGCCGCCCTGAATATGGCTTTCGATAATTTCTTCGATATCGTCAAAACTGTGATAACTGTACCAGACCGCTTCGGGATAAATGACCATGACCGGGCCCAGCTCGCAGCGGTCAAGGCAGCCGGATTTATTGACACGGATCTGGCCTTTATAGCCCAGCTCTTTCATGCGGGATTTCAGGTAATTAAACAGCTTTTGCGCGCCGCCTTCGATACAGCTGCCGCGTTCATGCCCGGGCTTGCGCTCATTCAGGCAGCAAAAAATATGATGTTCAAAATAAAGCTCATCCTGCGTTTCCATGTCCATCCTTGCCATTTCGTGCTAGTGTTTCTATGTCTTACACAGCATAGCGCTTTATGCCCACAAAAAAACCGGAAAATCCCATGAATCATCTCAAAGCCGCACACAGCCCTTATCTTTTACAGCATCAGGACAACCCCGTCGATTGGTATCAATGGGGCAAAGCCGCCTTTGATGCCGCAGAATCCCAAAACAAACCGATTTTACTGTCAGTCGGCTATTCCTCCTGCCACTGGTGTCATGTCATGGCCCATGAAAGCTTTGAAAACCCGGAAACCGCCGCCTTAATGAATGATCTGTTTATCAATATCAAACTTGACCGCGAAGAACGGCCCGATATTGACCATATCTATCAACAGGCCCTTGCCCTGACCGGGGAGCCGGGCGGCTGGCCGCTGACCATGTTTTTAACGCCTAAAGGAGAACCGTTTTTCGGCGGCACCTATTTCCCGCCGCACAGCATGTATGGCCGGCCCGGTTTTCCGGCGGTCCTTCGCGGGATTGCTGATAGCTGGCACAATGAACGCGATAAAATCAGCCATAATATCGAGGCGCTGGTCCAGGGCCTCAAACAGGAAGCCCGGGCCAAAGCCGGGGATCTGCCAACACAGGATAAAATCGACCGCACCGCGCAAAAACTGATCAGCGGTTTTGATCCCAAATATGGCGGTTTTGGCGCCGCGCCCAAATTCCCGCAATTGCCCCTGATGGATTTTCTCTGGCGTTACAGCCTGTACAGCACGGATTCGATCTATCGCAAGGCCTGCCTGATCACGCTCGATAATATCTGTCAGGGCGGCATTTACGATCATCTGGGCGGCGGGTTTTACCGCTACAGTACCGATGAATACTGGCTGGTGCCGCATTTTGAAAAAATGCTCTATGATAATGCGCTGATGATCCGCCTGCTCACCGCCGTTTATCCCGATACCCAAAGCCGGCTCTACAAAACCCGCATCAGCGAGACGATCGACTGGCTGTTATCAGAAATGAAATTGGAAAACAGTGAATTATTCGCAACCGCGCTGGATGCCGACAGCACCGATGAATCGGGCCATAAAGGCGAAGGTCTGTATTACACCTGGCTGGCCGCGGATATCGACCGCCTGCTTGACGGGGATCCGGAATTCAAAAAGATTTATGATGTGCGTGATACCGGCAACTGGGAGGGCACCGTGATCCTCAACCGCCTGAAACATCAGGAAGTCTTTAATGATAAAAAGGAAGCGCGCTTACAAGAGCAGCGCGAGATCCTCAAAACCGCCCGCGATACACGCCCGCGCCCCGCGCGCGATACCAAGGCGCTGACCGATAACAATGCCATGCTGGTCACCGCCTTGGCCGAGGCGGGTATGTGTTTTGACCGCCAGGACTGGATCGATCAGGCGCTGGCGACATATGATGCCTTAAAATCAGAAACCCCGCTGCCGCATGCCCGTATTGACGGTACGGTGACCGCCGCGGCGGTGCTGGATGATTACGCCTGGATGATCAATGCGGCCAGCTGTTTGTATCAGGTGACACTGTCAGACGCCTATCTTGAAGATGCCAAAACTTGGCTGGCGATTGTCGAGGAGTCTTTCCGCGATCAGGAAGACGGCGGCTATTTCATGACCTCCCATCAGGCCGATGATGTCCTGCTGCAAAGTAAAACCGTCTATGACACTGCTGTTCCCAGCGGCAATGCCGTATTGCTGCAGGCGCTGGTCGATCTGGCCGTCTTGACCGAAGATACCGATATCAAATCGGCGGCAGATCACCTGTTCACGGCCTTTGGCGGCGAAATTGATCTGGCCCCGTATGCGATGGGCAGCTATCTGTCCGCCGCGCAGAAAATGGCTTTCCCGACCGAAATCACCCTGTCCGGCCCGGATACAGCGGCGGTTCTGCCCTTGTTACAGGCCAGCTATCAGAGCAGCACCATACAGCTGGTCCGCCGTTACCGGCAGAATGACAAAACAGAAGCCGTCATCTGCCATGAGCAAAGCTGTCAGCCGCCGGTGACACGCGCCGATCAGGTTAAACAGGCGCTTGAAAATCTGAATGCAGAGAAACACAGTTAAAAGCTGAAACAAGATGAGCTATTGTATTGAAAGCCCTGCCCCCCTATAGTTTATAGGGGAGTATAAGTTGAATTTAAGACTTAGGGGAAGATGATGACAGATATCCGCATTCAGGCCAAAGACGGCACAGGCGATTTTTATGCCTATATGGCCGAACCGCAGACCGATCAGCCCGCG
>JBNJDW010000046.1:0-11399 GCA_051745265.1 Pseudomonadota bacterium | reverse complement strand
ACATTTTTTGTGCCTGCATGGCCATTTTTATCAGCCGCCGCGTGAAAACCCGTGGACGGAAACGATTGACCGTCAGGATTCCGCCGCGCCGTTCCATGACTGGAATGCCCGGATCAGCGCCGAATGCTACCGGGCCAATGGCCGGTCGCGCATGCAGGATGAAGATGGCTGGATCATCCGCCTGACCAATAATTACAGCCGGATCAGTTTTAATTTCGGCCCGACGGTGCTGTCCTGGATGGAGGAACATGACCCGCGCGCCTATGCCGCCATTCTGGAGGGCGACCGCCAAAGTCTGGCGCATTTCGGCGGCCATGGATCGGCGATTGCGCAGGCCTATAACCATATGATCATGCCGCTGGCCTCGCGCCGCGATAAGATCACCCAGGTCAAATGGGGGCTGTATGATTTCGAAAAACGTTTTGGCCGTGAGGCCGAAGCCATGTGGCTGCCGGAAACGGCCGTGGATCTGGAAACGCTGGAAATTCTGGCCGATCATGGCATGAAATATGTCATTCTGGCCCCGCGGCAGGCCAAGGCGGTGCGCGGCCCGGATGAGGAGGTCTGGCATAGCGTCAAGGGAGAACAGGTTAACCCGCGCAGGCCCTACCGGATCAATCTGCCCGATGGCGGTGAAATTGCTGCTTTCTTTTATGACGGGATGATTTCGCGCTCTGTCGCCTTTGAAGGATTGCTGGATAATGGCGGTTATTTTGCCGAGCGGCTGGTCAGTGGCTTTGACCTGCAAAGCAATGATCCCCAGCTGCTGCACATCGCCACCGATGGTGAAAGTTACGGCCATCATCATCGTCATGGTGATATGGCGCTGGCCTATGCGCTGGAGGTTGTTGGACAGAATGACATGGCCCGCCTGACCAATTACGGCGAATTTCTGGAACATTATCCACCGGAATATGAAGCCGAAATTTTTGAAGATTCTTCCTGGAGCTGTATTCACGGTATCGAACGCTGGCGCCGCGATTGCGGCTGTAACAGCGGTATGCATGACGGCTGGCAGCAGCAGTGGCGCGGCGGCATCAGGCAGGCGATGGATGATCTGACCACCGCCCTGACCCCGGTTTTTGAAAAAACACTGGCCGGAGATACAGACTCCCCGTGGTTGATGCGTGATGATTATATCAAGGTTATTCAGGATCGCAGTCCGGAGAGTATTGATCAGTTCCTGAACGCGTGGTGTGGTGATTCCGATGGCGGTTTACCGGCGGAATCGCGCATACGGATTTTAAAGGCGCTTGAAATGCAGCGTCATCTGATGCTGATGTATACCAGCTGCGCCTGGTTTTTTGATGAGATTTCCGGCGTTGAAACCGTGCAGGTTTTACAATATGCCGCCAAGGCCATGGAGCTTGCCAAGGATCTTGAGGGCAATGATTATCAGGAACCGTTTTTAAAGACCCTCGAAAGCGCGCCATCCAATATGCCGCAATTTGGCAATGGCCGCACTGTGTTTGAAAAACTGGTCAGACCGGCGCGGATGGATATTCCCAAAATTGCCGTGCATCTGGTCGCCATGGCCTTGTTTGAAGATCGTATTGAGGATGAAAGCTTTGCCTGTTTTGAGTATCACTGGCAGAAACTGCATCGGGTGTTTTCCGGTAAGGCGCAGTTGATTATTGCCAAGCTGGAAATTACATCCCGCATCACCGGAGAGGCGCGGATGATTGAATCGGTTGCCGTGCATTTCGGTGATTATAATTTAAATATCGGCGCGGTGCCGTTCCGCGGCGATGAGCATTTTGATGTCCTGGCCGAGGAACTGACCACAGCGTTTGAGCGCGGCGATATGGTCCAGCCTATTCGCTTACTTAATCAGAATTTTGCCGCCAATCTGTCATCTTTGAATGATCTGTTCCATGAACAGCAGCAGGTCATTATCAAAAAAGTCTACGCCCAGACTCTGCAGGCTGTGGAAGCGCAGTTTAACAATCTCTACAGACAGCATTATTCGGTGATGAGTTACCTGTCCGATATCCATGTCAAACTGCCCGCGGTCTTATCGGATATTGCCCATTTTGTTGAGAATAACACGATCCAGACCCTGCTGGCCGAAGACCTGCCCGATCCGGTACAGATCGAACGGGCGCTGGCGCGGGCCGATCACTGGGAAGTTAATCTGGATGTTACGAGTTTGCATGAAAAATATATCAAATCACTGCTGCGGGTTTTTAAAAACTGCAAACAGGATGTTGAGAACCGCGAACAGTTTGAACGGTTTTATCATCTGCTGGAATTAAAAAACAGTTTCCCGTTTGATATTGATCTGGGCGATGTTCAAAACCGTTATGCGGTCTGGGCCCATAAAAAGGCCGATCCGAAAGATCCGCTGGTCCGGCGCTGCGCTGATTTTCTAAAAATTCGCATGAATCATCTGGAGCATTCCGATGAAGCCGCATGAATGTATCGCCACATATCGACTGCAACTGAACAAGGATTTTACCCTGCGTGATGCAGCGGATTTGATCCCCTATCTGGAGGCGCTGGGTATATCGCATTTATATCTCTCGCCCCTGATGCAATCGACCAAAGGCAGTATGCATGGCTATGATGTTGCCGATTTCAGCCGCATCAGTGAAGAACGCGGCGGCGAGGCGGCTTTGGCGCAGCTTGATGAAGCCTTATCCAATAGTAGAAACGGGCTTAAGTTTATTCTGGATATCGTGCCCAACCATATGGGGATCGAAGGCGAAAACCCGTATTGGTTTGATATTCTAACCAAAGGCCGGGAGTCAGAATACTGGCCGGTTTTTGATCTGCGGGTGGACCCCGGTGATAAACTGCATCTGCCGGTTTTGCCAAAACCACTGAATCAGGCGATGAAGGACGGCTTGATCACGCCGGCCATTCATGAAATATATGGCGCCGGTTTTAAACTGGGCGACCGGTATTTTCCCTTTGCCCCTGAAACGGTGCCGGATGATTTTGATCAGGATTATCCGTTGGATCAATTGGCCGGGATTATAGAACAACAATACTACCTGCCGGTCTTCTGGCAAGAGTCGTTTGATCGGCTTGATTACCGGCGGTTTTTTACCATCATGGATCTGATCGGTGTGCGGGTCGAGGACCCGATGGTCTTTGAAAAATCCCATCAAAAACTGTTTGAGATCGCCGGAAAATATCGCAGTCTTTCGGGTGTACGTGTCGATCATATTGACGGGCTGGTTGATCCGGCGGGATATCTTGATCGTTTATCGAGACATTTTAAAAACATCTGGGTTGAGAAAATTACCGCCCGGGATGAAAAACTGCCTGCTGATTGGCCGGTGCGCGGTACCACCGGATATGAATTTATTGATACTGTAAACCGGCTGTTTATCAAGCCTGAAAAATTCGGTGCGTTAAAATCGCACTGGTGTGATAGAGCAGACAAAAGCTGGCCGGATTTTGACAGATGCGTTGAGGATGCCAAGCAAGAGGTGCTGACAAAACTGTTCCCAAGCGAGCTTGACCGCCTGACCCGGCTGTCGATCACGGATGACAGCGACTATAAAACAGCGCAGTTGTTCTGGAGGGGGATGACCGTCTGCCTGCCGGTTTACCGGACCTATATTTATAAAGGCGTGTTGTCAGCGGCGGACAAAGATAGGATTGAAACGGCCATCCGCAAAGCCGGAAAGCGATTTGGCGGTGATTATGAACAGGCGTGCAGCCGTTTTCTGGATATTATTTATGCGCCCGAAACCAAAGCCCATCGCGCGGCGCTGAATCAATGGCAGCAATTATCAGGGCCGGTGATGGCAAAGGGGCTGGAGGATACGGCCCATTACCGTTTCACCCCGCTTGCGGCGTTGAATGAAGTCGGGGGGGAGGTTGATCTGCCGCCGGAATCAAAATCAACGATTTTAAAACAGCTGCAAAATCGCGCCAGTCACTGGCCCTTGATTATGAATGCCAGCACCAGCCATGACACCAAACGATCCGAAGACACCCGAAATCGTCTGTATGCGCTGGCCAAAAATCCGGCAAAATGGACAAGCCTGTCAGCGCGGCTGCAGGATAAATTTCCAAATGAGGCGATCCCGGCAGAGGTCAAAGATTTTTTCTATCAGACCGTGGTCGCCACCCTGCCTTTTGACGGCGCGGTCAGCCCTGAATATATTGATCGGTTATGGGCGTACATGGAAAAGGCGCTGCGTGAACGGAGTCTTGAAACCGGCTGGCAGCCACCGGCCGAGTCCTTCGAAAAACAGGCCGAAAACTATGTTCGCCAGACCCTGGCCGATAAAAAATTTCAGCGGCAGATCGTCACCTTTAGTATTCCGGTGATGCGCCGCGGCGCGTTAAATTCACTGGCAGTGCAGAGCTTGAAAATTTTAACGCCGGGGCTGCCGGATATTTATCAGGGCACGGAAATGTGGGATTTCTCACTGGTCGATCCGGATAACCGTCGCCCGGTTGATTTTGATACACGCATTGAAACGCTATCCCGTTTTGTCACTCTGGAAAAGGGGATCAGCCGCACAGAGCTTTTGTCTGATCTCTGTCAGGACTGGCAAAGCGGCGATATTAAATTATGGCTGACCCGGTTTTTGTTGCAATGCCGCCGGCACTATTTCCCTGACAACGCGATGCCGCATCTTCGTGACGTCAGGATTTCGGGAAAGAAGCGCAATGATTTTATCAGCTGGTGCCTTGAAGATGCCAATGGTCACCCCCTGTTATATGTTTTAATACCGTGTAATATTCTGCCCGATCCTGCATTTAATCTGCCAGCGGCCAGTTTTACCCAAACCGCGCTCGGACTGCCCGCCCAAACGCTGATCAATTTGGTTGATCTGCAACAATATGACGGCGGCGCCCTGCCGCTTGATCAGCTTTTGCAGAATTTCCCGATTGCGGTGCTGACCGCGGTATAAAAAAGCGTTCTGTCGGCGGAACCCCGGCTTTGGCAAAGCGTTTGCGGATACATCTGTTATCAGGGAGCATCCGATGAAGAAATCATTTCTAAAATCTAAGAATAAATGCAAGGTCACCTTTACCTGTCCCGGCGATGATGCCGCGACAGCACATCTGGTCGGTGATTTTAATGACTGGGATTATGAATCCATACCGATGAAAAAAGGCAAAAACGGCTTTACCGCTACGCTCGAGCTTGAACCGGGCCGGGCCTATCAATACCGTTATCTGCTGGACCGCGGACATTGGCAGAATGATCAGACCGCCGATTATCAGGTCCCGTCACCATATCCCGATGCACAGAACAGTGTCATAGAGGCGCTGGACGCGCCGTTAAAATCTGTGCGCAGTGCCTGAAATTCACACCTTTAAAAAACAGAGGAAGCCTATATGTCTATACACTACAACACCGCCGAATTTGAAACTGAAATCCATATCGATCCCTTCGGATTCCGCGAATATGATGCCCGCTGGCTCTATCCTGATGATATAAATCTGCGCGGCGTGCAGTTGCTGGGGCAGGCTTTGGGCACGCTGTTGTATCGCGAAGCTGTTCAGCCCGAAATTGTCACCGGCCATGATTACCGGTCTTACAGCATGACGATCAAACAGGCGCTGATTATCGGTTTGATGAGCGCCGGGGTTAAGGTCCATGATATTGGGTTATGCACCACGCCTGCGGCCTATTTTGCCCAGTTTGAACTGGATTGCCCGGCCGTTGCCATGGTCACGGCCAGTCACAATGAAAACGGCTGGACCGGCGTTAAAATGGGTTCTGATCGGCCGCTGACGTTTGGGCCGGAACTGATGAATAAATTAAAGGACATCTGTATGAAAGGCGATACGGAAACACGCCCCGGCGGCAGCTATGATTATCATGATCATATTGGCCGTAATTATACGGCGGATCTGGCCCAGGGGGTTGCCCTTGACCGGCCGTTAAAAGTCGTCACCGCCTGCGGTAACGGCACCGCCGCGCTGTATGCGCCCGAAGTGCTGCGCCGCATTGGCTGTGAGGTGATTGAACAGGATTGCGCGCTTGATTTTACCTTCCCGCATGTTAACCCCAATCCCGAAGACATGGCGATGTTGCATCGCCTGCGCGAGGCTGTGCTGGAAAACGGCGCTGATATCGGTTTTGCCTTTGACGGTGATGGTGATCGCTGCGGCGTTGTCGATGAAACGGGCGCCGAGATTTTTGCCGATAAAATGGGCGTCCTGCTGGCCCGTCATTTATCAAAACATCATCCCAAGGCGCAGTTTGTCGCCGATGTCAAATCGACCGAGCTGTATAAAACCGATCCGGTATTGCAGGAAAACGGCGCCAAAACCGATTACTGGATGACCGGCCATTCCTATATAAAACGCCGGGTCAAGGATATTGCCGCCCTGGCCGGATTTGAGAAAAGCGGTCACTTTTTCTTTAACGCGCCGATTGGCCGCGGTTATGATGATGGGATTTTGTCAGCCCTTACCATTTGCCAGATGCTTGATGAAGCCAAGGGACAAAATATGTCCGACCTGAAAAACAGTTTGCAGAGCACATGGTCATCGCCGACGATGTCGCCCTTCTGCAAGGATGATCGGAAATATGATGTTGTCAGCGACATTACCCAGCATTTCCGCAAGCTTTTCATGGCGCAGGAAAAAATTCTTGGCCGTAAAATCCGCGAGATTATTGATGTGAACGGTGTACGTGTTGTTCTGGAAGACGGCACATGGGGGTTGATCCGCGCCTCATCGAACAAGCCCTGTCTGGTCGTTGTTGTCGAAAGCCCGACATCGAAACAGGATATGCATGATATGTTTGCCGAACTTGACAAGGTCTTGCAGAAACATGACGGCATCGGTGACTATGATCAAAAGATGGAAATTGCCGTTTAAACAGTTTTTCTGTGTCTTATCGCTTATGTTGACTCCCTCAAAACGAAACCGCCGGTCTGTGAAGATCCGGCGGTTTCACTTAAACGGGGACGTCTGTTTAAGATTGGCGGCCGCGATGGGAATTTGAACCGCCTTTTCGGCCGGCTTCCCGTGCGCGCTCAGAGCCCTTTTCAAAGCTGCCTGAAGAGGCTTGACCGCCTTTATGGCCGGCCTGTTTTGCAGCCGGGCTGCCGGCAGTGAATTGGCCTCGTTGGTTGCGTCCGGTTTGGTTTTGTTGAGTAGCCATCATATTCTCCTTTCAAGTATGGATGGTTGATGCTGTAACAAATAAAGACAAGCGGATTGCTGTTCCCACCCGGGGTGAAAATATTTAGCGCAGGCGCGGGTTGACCTTGTGAATAAGAAACTTACTTCATAAAAGTTCTAAAAATTTTCCGGCCAGATCAATATCGCAGCTTTTGGACAGTTCGGTCAGACCGGTCGGGCTGGTGATATTGATCTCGATCAGCTTATCGCCGATGACATCAAGCCCGGCAAAGCTGACGCCGTAATCAATCAGCTTTTTACCCACGGTTTCAGAAATTTCCCGTTCCCGTTCGGTCAGGGGATGTACCGAATAACTGCCGCCGGCGGCAAGATTGCCACGGATGCTGCCGCTTTTGGGCAGGCGGACAAGGGCCATATCAAACGGCTTGCCGTTAAAGATAATGATCCGTTTATCGCCCTTGCTGATTTCGGGCACAAAGGCCTGGCCGATGATCGGATATTTCCCGCGGCAGGTTTGCGTTTCCCAGATAACATCAAAATTGACACTGTCCGGTTCAATCATAAAAATGCCTTCACCGCCCATGGCATCCAGCGGTTTGAGGATCATTTTCTGATGCTGATTTTGAAAATCACGCAAGACATCCAGACGGCTGGTGATTACCGTCGGCGGGCAGAACTGCGGAAAATGGCTGGCAAATATTTTTTCATTCAGAGACAAAAGGGCGGTTGGATTATTCATGACCCGCACGCCATCCCGGGCCGCTTGTTCGAGCATATAGCAGCAATGGATAAAACGTTTGTCAACCGGCGGGTCCTTACGCATCAGGATGACATCAAGATCGGTCAGCGGAATATTCTCCTGTTGGCCTAGCGTGTAGAAATTTTCATCATCTTCATAGACTTCAATCTGTTGTGTAAAGGCATGGGCCTTGCCATCCTGCAGATAAAGATCATCTTGTTCCATGTAGTATAAGGTAATATCCAGCTTTGCCGCGGCACGCATCATGGCTAGCGTCGAATCCTTATGCGGTTTAACATGAATGATCGGGTCCATGACAACCCCAAGCTTAAGCGGCAGTCTAACAGGAATGGATGACATGTAATGCTCCGTTCTTAGAATAAAAGGTGATTAAACAATGCTGACATATGATGATCTTGTCAATGACTTGCAGCAGGGCTGTAAGCCACGGGCATCGTGGCGTATCGGGATAGAACATGAACGTTTTGCCTTTGAAATAAGTTCCGGCGCGCCGCTGTCCTATCAGGGCCAGCCGGGGATTGAGGCCTTGCTGACGCATTTTGCCGCTGAAAACGGCTGGACCCCCATATCTGAAAACGGTCATGTTATTGCCTTGGCAAAAGACGGCTGTAACCTGACGCTGGAACCGGGCGGACAGGTTGAATTTTCAGGCTCGCCCTGTCCGACACTGGGCAGTGCCAAGGTTGAAATGGAAAATTTCCACCGGGCGCTTGATGATTGCGCGGCCGGTCTTGGCATTGGATTTCTGGCCCGCGGCGTTCACCCCGATTGGCGCCGTGAAGATATTAAACTTATGCCCAAACCGCGTTACGATATTATGGCTGCCTATATGCCGTTAAAGGGTGACCATGGTCTGGATATGATGCTGCGCACGGCAGGGGCGCAGGTCAATCTCGATTTTGAATCCGAGGCCGATATGATCAAAAAATATCGGGTGGCGCTGGCCGTCCAGCCGGTGATCACAGCATTGATGGCCAATTCCCGGATGGTTGAAGGACAGGCCAGCGGTTTTGCCAGCTTCCGCGCCCATATCTGGACGGACACGGATGCCGATCGCTGCGGTATACCGGAATTTGTTTTTGGACCGGAGATGAGCTTTGCCCGTTACATTGATTATGCGCTGGATGTGCCGATGTATTTTTACCGCCGGGACGGGCAGTATATTAATGTCGCCGGATTATCCTTCCGCGATTTCATGGATGGTAAATTGCCCGGCCATCACGATGTCTATCCTGATCTGAACGACTGGCATGATCATCTGACCACCGTATTTCCCGAGGTCCGTTTGAAACATTATCTGGAACTGCGCAATGCCGACAGCGGCCCGCCGGAGATGGTCTATGCCATGGCCGCCTTCTGGACGGGATTGCTGTATGACCGTGATGTTCTGGAACAGACCCATGACCGGATCAAAGACTGGTCGCTGTCGCGCCACCGGAACCTGTTGAAAGATACCGCGTGCAATGGTTTGAACGCGGTTATCGAAGACGGCCCGTATCTGAGTGATTTTGCCGCTGAGATGCTCTGCGCCGCGCAAAAGGGCCTGTCGGTTATTGATAAAACCGGCGGTGATATACCCTGGCTTGATCCATTGTTTTCACGGCTGTCAGCGCATAACGCGAAAACAGATCAGGAGCAGAATAAGACGATCTGTTCATGATTGCCTTACGGGCAGAAGGGCCGTATTGCGTGTGGGTATATTATGATCTTTCTTTTTATTTCAAAAGATTACGGAACCGCTGCGGCGTCAGGATGGTTTGAACAGTGATGAAAAAAGAACAAAAACAGCGGCAGGATGAAAATATGCTTTTCAAGCCGGAAGAAAATTGCTGGCGGGTCAGCCATGTTTCGCATGCGACATTGCTGGTCGATTGCGCCAATTTCTACCGGGCGCTGCACAGTGCGATTACCAAGGCCAAACGCAGTATATTCATCGTCGGCTGGGATATTGATAGCCGCATCCGTCTGCTGCGCGGTGAAGATGAGAAAAACGCCGATGCGCCGTCAAAAGCGCTGGATCTGATTACCTGGAAGGCCGAGCAGAATCCGGATATCGATATTTATATGCTGCGTTGGGACGCGTCGATATCTTTTATGGATCAACGCGAATTGCAGGCCCAGCATGTCTGGGAGGCGCATACGCCGGAAAATGTTCATGTCTGGCTCGATTCCACCATTCCCGCCGGCGGCAGTCATCACCAGAAAATTATTATCATTGATGATGAAGTCGCCTTTACCGGCGGTATGGATATCGCCCCGCAGCGCTGGGACGAACGCGAACATAAAATCAACGATCCGGAACGGTATGATGATGCCGGGCGCTATGATCCGTATCACGACATCCAGATTGTTGTTGATGGGCCGGTGGTCAAGGATCTGGCCGAGCTGGCCCGCTGGCGCTGGGTTCACGCGGCGGGCTATCATGCGTTGCCGGTTTATGCCTCGGGCCGCAAGCGTAAGACGCTGCCGCCCAGCTGGCCGGATGGACAGGATCTGTGGTTTACCGATATGGATTGCGCCATTTCGCGGACGATTCCCTGGATGGGCAGTCATCCGGAGAAATTTGAAGTCCGTCAGATGTATATGGATATGATTGCGGCGGCTGAAAATTTTATCTATATCGAAAACCAGTTTTATGCCTATGAGGATATCGCCCGGGCCTTGAACCGGCGGCTTAAGGAGCGCCCGGATCTGCGCGTTTTGATGCTGGGCCCGTATAATCCGCAAGGTTTTTTTGAATGCGAAGCCCTGTGGGCGCCGCGGATTGATTTTAAGAAAATTGTCGAAGAAGGCGTTAATCCCGATCAGGTCAGGATGGTCTATCCGGTGATTTTTGGTGCGGATGGAAAGGAATATTATAAACGCATACACTCGAAAATTCTGGCCATTGATGATCTGTATTTCCGGGTGTCGTCCTCTAACCTGTCAAACCGTTCTATGGCGCTGGATACGGAATGTGACCTTGTTCTGAAGGCCGATACGGCAGAGCATCGCCGCCAGATTGCCCGGGCCCGCAATGATTTGTTGGCCGAACACACCTGCCGCAGTGTTGAAGACGTACAGGATTTGATCGAAAATAAGGCCACGCTGGCCGAATTGATTCATCCGGTGAAACAGACCGGCTGCCGTCTTGATGAAATGGATGACACGATTTTTACCGATCAGAAAATGCAGTCAATCGCACAGGGGCTGGCCGATCCTGAGGAGCCGATCCTGCCGCCGGTCTATGGGTTTAATGCCGGCAAGGACCGGCCCAGACCCATGCATAATCCGCGCAAGCATATCCTGCTTTTGGTCATCGGGGCGATGATTGCCGCGGCGGCTGCAATCGGTGTGGTCAGCCAGAACGCCGAATGGATTAATCCGGCACGGATCAGTGAATTTTTGCAACTGGCCCGCGGCACCGTCTGGGCCATACCGGCGGTGACGCTGATTTATGTGATCGGCGGGCTTGTTATGTTTCCGGTTACGGTTCTGTCTTTGATTATCACCGCAGTTTTCGGCGCTGTTCTGGGGCCGATTTATGCGATGTGGGGGGCGCTGGTCAGCGGGGCGTTGCTGTACTGGATTG
>JBNJDW010000045.1:0-11478 GCA_051745265.1 Pseudomonadota bacterium | reverse complement strand
AAGCCTTACTGTTCCATCACAGCCTTAAAAAAAGCCCGGGGAACTTCCAGCGCCGCTATTTGTATGTAACACTATACGAAACGAAAAAATAAAGGGTATCAAGATGCGCGGCCTATGGACGCTTGTTTTTGCTGTATTACTGATTTTCCCGGCGTTGCAGGCGGAACCGCAGACCCGTGACAGTACCGGTATTAATCGTGTGACGATCGCCGATTCTCTTGAACATCCCTGGGCGGTCGCCTTTTTACCCGATGGCAGTTATCTGGTTACGGAACGGCCAGGCCGCCTGCTCCGCATTGCCGAAGACGGCACAAAAACAGAAATCACCGGCCTGCCCGAAATCTATAACCACGGTCAGGGCGGTTTGCTTGATATTGCACTGGGACCGGATTTTAATGATAACGGCGGCTGGATCTATTTTTCCTTTGCCGCGCCGGATAAAAATGAATCGGCGCTGGCCAACACCGAAGTTGCCCGTGCCCGCTATGATCTGGAAACCAACCAGCTCAGCGCGCTTGAAGTCATTTTTAAGGCCGAACCGAAACTGCGCGGCAGCAATCATTTCGGCAGCCGTTTACTGTTCAGCCCGGATGGCTATCTGTATATCACACTGGGCGAACGCTTTAATTATAAGGAAGAGGCGCAGAACACCGATAACCATCTGGGCACCATCGTGCGGATACTGCCCGACGGCACCGTGCCCGCAGACAACCCGTTTATTGATCAGGGTGATGCCCGTCCTGAAATCTACAGCTATGGCAATCGCAATGTGCAGGGCATCGCCCGGCATCCCGAAAGCGGTGAAATATGGTTTCATGAACACGGCCCGCGCGGCGGTGATGAAATCAACATCCTCAAAGCCGGCGCCAATTACGGCTGGCCGGAAGTCACCTATGGTGTGTCCTATGTCGGGTCGGAAATCTCTGACAAAACCAGCGCCCCGGGTATGGAAGATCCCATCCTGCAATGGACCCCGTCCATCGCGCCCAGCGGCATGGTCTTTTATACCGGCGATGAATTCCCCGAATGGCAGGGCGACATGCTGATCGGCGCCCTCGCCGGACAGCATTTACACCGCGTCAGTGTTGATAACGGCGAAATTGAACAGCAAATCCTGCTGGAAGACTTCGGCAAACGCATCCGCGATGTCGCGCAAAGCCCGGATGGCGGGCTTTATATCCTGACCGATGAAGCAGACGGCAAACTGATCCGCCTGACCGCAAAGTAAACCTAAATTCATCCCGCATATTAGGCGGTTGTTTCCACCTTGGTCCAGGCAGACGGCGCATGCTTTGGTGTTCTTGACACTTTCGGTACTTTTTTCTTTTCTTCCGCTTCGGCAATTAATGTATCGGCGAACTCTTCTGACGGTTTCAGTTTTTCCCGTAAGGACTCTGAAACTTTAACTGTTTCACCGGACAGGGTTGTTGCCCCCTCAAGGCTTTCGCGCAATGCTGCGGCAGTGGCCTCGGTTTTACGGTCTTCCTTGATAAAATCCGGGGTCATATCCAGCGGCTTTCTGGCTTTCAACATATGCGAAATCCGTTGCAATGTCCGCCGGTCACGGGTCAACAGCATGAAATTATCCAGCTCCAGCTGGCGGATATCATCCTCGCTCAGCTCTACGGTCACATCGCCCTTTTGTCCACCGGTCAGCACATCGGCCAGTTGATCGGCAATCACCACGGCATAGCTGCTGATTTTACCGCTGTCATACATACCGTCGACCGCGGTCTGCAGTGCAGCCCGACCTGACGGACCCGGCAGATGAAACTGCGCCGTTTCCGGCGGCTGATAATCGGCGACCAGTTCCAGTGCCTTGGCCTTGGCATCGGCCAACAGGCGTGATTTATTCATCGTCACGCCATCACTGTCCTGCAGATACAGCAATGACTGCGCTTCGGCGGCAGAGGTGCCAACCTTGGTCATGGCGATGGTTTCAAAGGTCTGCGATACCGGCGGCATTGGCCCGCCACCTGTTTTCTTATGATCCATCGCCCGGCGCAGCATTTCAGCGCAGCCACCCCAGCCCGGGATCAAACCAACACCGGGTTCGACAAGACCGATATAAGATTCGGCATGGGCCTGTACGTGATCACAATGCAGCAGGATCTCACAGCCGCCGCCCAAAGCCATCTGACTGGGCGCGCCAACAACCGGGAACGGAGCAAATTTCAATTTCCGATAGGTATCCTGCCCCTGCTTGACCATTTTCCGGATCAGCCAGTATTGCTTAAATTTGGCGGCAATTTCAGCAAGACCGATATTGGCCCCGGCCGAAAACAGCTTGCCTTCGTTATGGATGACCAATGCCTTATAGCTGTTATGTTCCAGAATAAAATCATGCGCCTTGTTCATCATATGCATGATCAGCGGATTGATTGAATTCTGCTGCGAGGTAAATTCAAGACACAAAACACCGTCATCAATATCCCATAATTTTGCAGAGCGGTTTTCCATGACAGGCTTGCTCGCCCGCTTGATATCGGATAACAACAGGACGCCTTCAGGGCGCTTAATATCCTGATAATCACCGTCAACGGTCAGGCGTTGCAACTTTCCCTGCTCCGTACGGTAAAAAGACTTACCCGCCGCCGTGCGCAGAAAATCCGGCACCGGCGCGTTATCTTCTTCCAGCCGCTTGATAAAGCTATCGACACCGATCTTGTCGATCATTTCAAACGGACCGCGCGACCAGTTATAACCAAGCTTCATGGCATCATCGATCGCCGTCAGATCATCATTGATTTCCGGGATCATCGCCGCGGCATAGCTCAGGGTTTTCTTCAACACATTCCAGGCGTACTGACCTTCGATATCTTCACCGTCAATCAATGCCTCCAAGCCACCTTTGATCGAGCGTTTTTTGGATTTCATTTCCAGATTTTCGGTAATGGGCGTATAGGCGATATCGTCATCATACAGATTAATCATCTCAAGCTGTTTTTTGCCGCCTTCCTTATTCATGCGGAAAAAGCCGCCCTTGCCTTTACGTCCGGTATATTTGTTTTCGATCATCGTATCGAGCAGCGGCACCTCCAGTTTTTCTTTCCGGTACAGATCTTCTTCCGGAATATTCTCCAGAAGGCTGGCGCTGATATGCGGCATTAAATCCAGCCCGACACGATCGACCAATGAGAACACCCCTTCGGGGAATCCCATGGGTTTACCGGCAATACCGTCGGCTTCTTCCGGGGTCAGGCGCAGCTTGATGGCTTCGTTCATGGAAACGGTCAGCCAGTATGTGCCGATACGATTGGCAATAAAACCGGGCGTATCGCGGCAGTAAATCACCGTCTTGCCCATTTTGCGATCCATGAAATCCGCCAGCGCCGCAACGCGTTTTTTATCATTTTCCTTGGAGGTAACAATTTCCAAAAGCGGCATATAACGCGGCGGATTAAAGAAATGGGTGATCACCAGATCTTTTTTCAATTGTTTTGATTGACCACTGGCCAGAACCGACAGCGGAATGGTTGAGGTGTTCGAGCCCACGACCGAGCCTTTTTTGCGATACTGGTCAATATTTTTAAACAGTTCGGATTTAATATCCGGATTTTCGATGATTGCTTCAATAATCAAATCGGCATCGGCCAGACGGTCCATATGA
The DNA here is from genome assembly GCA_051745265.1 of Pseudomonadota bacterium. GTDB lineage: Bacteria > Pseudomonadota > Alphaproteobacteria > Micavibrionales > CSBR16-224 > JBNJDW01. The sequence continues at coordinate 7,868 of JBNJDW010000045.1, read as the reverse complement.
TCTTCGGTATTGCCGGGGCGAACGCGTTTTGCATTGCGTTTATGCATAAACGGCGCCGGTTTTTCCTTAACCATTTTATCTATGGCCTCCGCCGCAACAAAGCTGCGGTCCTGATCCTTTTCGATGTTTTTCGGCACGATATCCAGAAGCTCGACTTCAATTCCGGCATTGGCAAGCTGGGCTGCGATCCCCGCGCCCATAACCCCTGCACCGATAACGACTGCTTTATTCACCATCATATTTTAATCCTTGTGTTTGCTTTACGCATCCCGCCAAGTTTATATCTTTATGATCGTGATTACCAATCTTTCCGGCCATTACGTTTCAAGAAAAACTGAAAATTCGGATGAGCAGAGAGCAGCGCCTGTCAGCTTCATTAAGAAACCTGTGATAACGGCCCTGCAGTTTTTATTTTTTCCCGCAGGTCTTCCGGATTAAAAGGCTTGGTAATATAATCATCCATACCGGCATCCAAACAAGCCTCCCGATCATCGGGGCGGGCATGGGCGGTCATGCCGATGATATAATGCCGCGGTATGTCCTTGTGCTTTTCAAGCTCCCGTATTTTACGGGTCACCTCCAGACCGCTCATATCCGGCATTTGCACATCCATCAAGACGGCGTGATATACATTGTTTTGTAACAGTTCAAGCGCTTTGGCCCCTGTATCGGCAACCTCACTGTTATAGCCGAATATTTCCATGAAATTTTCGGCCACCAGTACATTTGGCGGGTCGTCTTCGACAATTAATATTTTATATTTATCAGAGTCCATTTTACCCCCTTTTTTTATTATCGGCTGAAAAATATACAGCAACATTTACTTAACAACGTGACAGCGCCCTAAAAGTTCATAAAAAATAACAGCCGGAACCTTTGCGCCCGCAGACCGTAAGCCAGACAAGGGGATATTTATTATATACGGAGGTCCATATGAACAGCCAGCCTGCACAGCATCAGAACCATCAGCCCGGCAAGGAACACCTGATGGATCCGCCGCCGCAATCCCTGATGAAAGATTACAAAGCCGCCGGTAAGCTGGAGGGCAAAATCGCCCTTGTCAGCGGCGGCGACAGTGGTATTGGCCGGGCTGTTTGTATCGGTTATGCCAAAGAAGGTGCCGATGTTGCCTTTATCTATTATGACGAAGACAAGGACGCTGCCGTAACCGTCGAGCATATCGAGGCAGTAGGGCGCAAGGCGCTTGCGATCAAAGGCGATATCGGTCAGAAATCCTTTTGTGCTGAGGCAGTAGAATACACCATTTCTCAACTGGGAGGATTGAATATTCTGGTCAATAACGCCGCTGAACAGCATGTTGTCGAACAGTTTGAAGACATCTCGGAAGAACAACTGAAACGCACTTTTGATACCAATATCTTTGGTGCCTTTTTTCTGGCTCAGGCCGCACTGCCGCATTTTAAAGGCGGCGATAATATTATCAACAGCGTTTCCATTGTTGCCTATCGGGGACAGCCGCTGTTGCTGGATTATGCCACGACCAAAGGTGCGCTTTTAGGCCTGACGCGGACATTATCCGCCAATCTTGCCGATAAAGGTATCCGGGTTAATGCCGTCGCCCCGGGACCGATCTGGACGCCTTTAATTCCGGCCTCTTTCAGCGCTGAACAGGTAGAAACCTTCGGTGAGAACGCCCCTATGGGCCGTCCCGGGCAGCCTGATGAAGTTGCGCCCAGCTATATTTTCCTGGCCAGCAATGATGCAAGCTATATAACCGGCCAAGTGATCCATCCCAATGGCGGCACCATTATAGGGGGATAGGTTTATCTTATGTGGTTTGACAGTCTGGCAACCCTGACAGGCATTATCATCAGCGGCACGGTCATTTATGCCGCGCTGATTTTTATATTGCGTCTTTCAGGAAAAAGAACATTATCACAGCTGAATGCCTTTGATTTTATTATCACGGTGACTTTTGGGTCCACGCTGGCGTCAACCCTGATATCAAAGGATGTTACCATTGCCGATGGTATTGTGGCGCTTTCGCTTTTGGTTTTGTTACAATTTGTTATCACCTGGATGAATACAAGATTCACCGCATTCCGCCGGTTGACCAAGGCTCAACCTTCTTTACTGCTGTTTCAGGGGCGGTTTTTGGATGATCAGCTTAAACAGGAACGGATACATAAAAAAGAAGTTCTGGCCGCACTCCGCGCCGATGGCATTGCGGATTATACCAAAGTTGGCGCCGTTATCCTTGAAACCAGCGGCAAAATCAGTGTTATCCCAACCGGTAACCCGGAGGCTTTTAATACCTTGACCGAGGCTAATATCAGACTGCCCTCAAAAAGCGGTCCCAACTAAAGTATATATTTACAAGCATGCTTCCTTGGGGTATTTGTAATTGATATTATAGCAACTTATAATTTTATTAAAAACTATATTTAAAAGGTATGACATGAATAATCAGAAGGTCCTTATCGTAGATGACCATGTTTCAAGCGCTTTCATTACCGGTCAGCTCTTTGAAGCACTGGGCAGCACCGTTCAAATCGTCCATTCCGCCCGGGACGCGCTTATGATGATTGAGGATATGAAACCTGATCTGGTCATGGTTGATATCAGCATGCCCGATATTGATGGGTATGAGCTGTGCCACCGGCTACGCAAACTGCCCATCGGTCAGGATATGTATATTGTGGCGCAATCCGGCTGGTGCGATGAGGATAAAATGAGCAAAGCCACAGATGTTGGCTTTGACCAATATCTTTTAAAACCTATAGAATTCGATGCTATCCAGTCGCTGCTCGCTTCATTTGATCGCCCGGCATCGCAGTCATTAGGCTAAGCAAATGATCAAAGCAGGCCGGCTTTATCATATAATGATCAAAACCGGCCTGTTTCGCTTTTTCAGAGGCCCCTTTATAGCCATATCCGGTTAAGGCAATACAAAGCGTATCCGTATCACATTCTTCCTTAAGCAAACCGACCAGATCATGACCATCCATATCGGGAAGGCCGATATCAACGATCATACAATGCGGCGCAAAGGCCCTGGCCCTGGTAAGACCCATGGTGGCATCCGTAGCCGTTTCGACGGTCGCGCCGGCCTTTTCAAGCATACTGTGCAGCATACTGACGCTGTCACGATTATCATCTATAACCAGCACCCGGAAACCTGCCGGCAGAATACAGGGCTGGTTTTCAGATTGCGGTTTCATCTGCTCCAGTTCGGCGGATACGGGAAAGGTAACAGTAAAACGGGTACCGATACCATTTGTACCATCCCCCACAAAAACCTGACCGCCTAGCAGGCTGGTTATTTTCTTAACCAGCGCAAGGCCGATCCCCACACCGCCAGAGGCATGACCGGCATTATCAACCTGGCGGAAGGGTTCAAAAACAGCGTCGCGCATATTTTCCGGGATGCCAATGCCGTTATCTTCAACCTCAATAATGGCCTGCCCGTCCTGCTGGTTTAAGGTTAATGACACTGTGCCTTGGATCGGCGTGTATTTAGACGCATTTGTCACAAGGTTACTGATAACCTGATTAAAGCGCGCAGGATCCGCATTGATATAGATATCCTCAGGCGGCAGCGTGACATTAAAAACCTGTTGTTTTGGCTCTATATAGCCGGTGATGCTTTCTACTGTTTTCCTGATCTGATCCTGCAAGGAAATAACTTCCGTATTGAGCTTCATTTTATCCTGTTCAATACGGGTTATATCCATCAGATCATCCAGTTGCGACATAATGGCCCACACATTATGCTGCATCAGGTCAAGCGCCCAGTCTTTTTTCTCCGGTGACACTTTCATGATCTGTATTCCACCACTGATCGCCGCCAGAGGGTTTCTAAGCTCATGACCCAGGGTGGCAATGAAATTGGTTTTGCAGGCATTGGCCTTTTCAAGGCGCTCTATCTCAGCATGACATGCTTTCAATTCTGCCTCCCGCTGGCGGGTACGATTTATCACGCGCCCCAAGCCGCGCACAGGCTGCATCATACGTGAAATCCCACGATTTATTACCCGCCAAAGCATAGAGATTTTCCTTAAAAACAGGTTGAGCAAACGAATCCATAGCACCTGTTGATTGTAACTATCAGCTTTCACAAAAAAATCAAGACAAAATCAAAAGTTTTATCGAGGAAAGCCTCACTACCAAAACATAACACCTTAACGCCCCCATCAAAATGGGCGGGTCATAGGCATTTACCGCCATGATCTTTCGGGAACTCTCAGGCGAAAATTAGGTTTGTTACACAAGAATGGCTAAACCACCCTCTGAACAAAAGGAATGAACACATGAGACACACATATTCAAAAAAACACTTTAAAGGTCTGCTTTCTGCCTCCGCAATTGCCCTGACCCTGTCAGTCGCACCGGCCTATGGACAAAGCAGCAGTGCAAATACAGGTTATTCTGCCCAAACCACAAATCCGGCAACCACCACAACAACATCGAAAACCACCCGCACTGTGGTTGGCAAAGACAACACGGCCCGCAGCCAGAACCGAACGGCCTATGGTGCGGAGACAACGGCTTCGGCCCGCGGTGGTGAAATCATTACCCGCTCCGGCCCGGCAATAGCCCGGTCACGGAATTCTGTTACCATCGAAGAAACCCGGCGTGGGCCGCAAAATACCAGTCGATACCAGACACAAAGCAATCTGCGCAGCGCGTCAGATGCGAATAACAGAACGGCACGGGCCCGGACCGGTACACCGACAGCGCGGCAGTCCGACAACCTCTATAGCCCCGAACGCCTGTCTGATATAGAAACGGCCGTTGGCACAACGACAACAACCATTGAACGGACAAGCCCTGAGACAAAAAGAGAGATGTATCGTGATATTGGGAATAAAAGGATTGATCAGAAACTGAAAGCAGCACTGAATCAGGCCTATAACGATGAAGACGTAACGCTTGAAACCCGTTCAAGAACCCGTCTGAACAAATAATACAGCATTATTAGTCCATATAAAAAGCCCCTCTACACAGAGGGGTTTTTTTATTACGGTATAATTAAATTAATCGCCCTTACCGGCTTCCCATTCAGCGATGTGCTTTTCAACAATCTCATCAGAGATGTTATATTTCCTGGCAAGGCGATGGATGATTTCTTTCCGGCCTTCTTTACCCGGGCTTTCGCCCATTTCGGTTAATTCCCGGGTTATGTTTTCTTTGATCTGTTGATCTTCCATGATCCTCTCCTTCTTTCTATCAGTGTACAAACGAACAGAAAGGAAAGAAAGTTCAGAACATAAAAAAAAGCCGGCGGATATGTGTCCGCCGACTTTCCAAATCAGTAAATCAAAATTACTGGTTCTGATTTCTGTTTCCGTTGACCTGAGAAAGACTGATAATCCGGTCCGCTTCAAGCTCACGGGTTTCAAAGAAACCATCATCAATGGCGCCATAGACCTGTATACGGTCACCTTGCTGAACACGCTGTAATCCGTCTTCATCAAACGGGTTATAGCCCAGATCCTCCGTATCGACACGCAGGTTCTGGCCGTTACCTCTCAGGGTGAATTCAGCGCCATCCTGCTCCACAACAACACCGGTCATGGTGATATAGCTGCCGTCTTCCAGGGCCTCCATATTAACATTACGATTGTTGCGCGCTGCATTTGACTGTTCTTCAGGGGTCAGATAAACGAATTCACGGTTCAGATACAGGTTATCTGCTTTGACCTCGCGGCCTTCGAACAGATCATCATCAATCACACCATTGACGGTGACTTCATCGCCGGATCGCAGATATGCCATATTGCTATCATCCCAGCCCCATTCGTCAAGCTCGACCGTAATGACGCCTTCGCCGTAATTCAAATCAAACTCATCATCGCGGACTTCCGTAATGGTGCCGTTTAATGTGACCTGCGAGTCATCCTGATATGATGGCAACGGGTTTTGCGTTGTCTCCATATTGCTGCCAGCTTGTGTATTTGTTGTTGTTTCTGCAAAGGCCATCGGCGCCGTTGCCAGAAACGTCACGGCCATCAGACCGCCAATAATTTTATTTTTCATGTCTTAATTCCTTTTTTTTCAGACTTGGTTAAACACAGCCTTACTTACACAATACCGAAAAAATCGTTCCGCTATTCCGGTATTAAAGCCAGAACCGCACGGGAACCTTTGACAAAAGACATCGTTAGAATAAATAGAAGCCGCATTTGTGACCTGCAGGATTTAAAGGATCAAAACCATGACTATATACACAACATTAAAAAAAGAGCATGACGAAATTCTCAACTATCTGGACCGTATTGAAAAATGTGGTGAGCAGGAAACAGAGAAGCGCAACAAGCTTTTCAACAAGCTTAAAGAGGCACTGGTCATTAATGCCCGGGCAGAACAAGCAACATTATACGATGCGCTGAAAGACCACGAAAAAACGCATGACAAGGTTTCTTTTTACAAGGAAGAACAGGAAGAAATCGAAGATATGCTCAGCATATTAACCGATCCTGATTTATCCGGCCCGCTTTGGCTGCGCAAATTCCAGCAGTTAAAAGAAGAACTGGAATTTCATATCCATGATGACGAACATGAATTATTCCCCAAAGCGCAATCGGTGATCAATGACAGGCAAGCCACGGATCTTGAAAAAACCTTGCGCCGAAATCTTAAAAAAGAAAAGCAAAAGACAAAAATCACCAAACGTCTGCAGGTCAATGCTCAGGACTGATATCCCTTTTCAGAATTAAAACGCAATGCCGGTGCTGATGAATACAGCATCGGTTTTTTTATATTTGCGCGCTTGTGGAACCGTGACCATAAAAATCAGTATGTAAGGTAACAATAATAAAACCAATCAAAGGATTCTTATGTCGCGGATCATTTCAATAAAATACATATGTATCCTAACCGCTGTTGTTACAATATGCCTTACCCCTCTACCTGCGTCGGCCAACTTTGCCGCTGATCTGGCAGACTATATAGAAAACAGCTCGCACAGCAGCTCTGGCAAAAACACTGAGCTTTTAAAAAAGTTTTACGCTGACCGGAATTATCAACCCGTCTGGTTTGATGACAACAACCGGGCCCTGACCGATATCGACCGGATGAATAAGGCAATACAGAATTCTGCCGCACAAAACGGCCTGTCCTCTGCACATTACAGCCTGGCTTCCGTATTAAAAAACCTGCAAAGCGCCGATGATCAAACGGATCTGCCCGTAAAACGGGAATGGCAGTTAAGCCGCGCTGTTTTGAAATACCTGCACGCTCTCAGCCATGGTGCTGTTGATGCACAAAGTTTTGATCCGATGATCTTTATGCCGCCGGAAGGCATTAATCTTGAATCCTATTTCTCTGATCTTATCAACAGCCGAAAGCCCGAAGATATACTTGCCCGGCTGGAACCACAGCAGGAAGAATATCAACAACTGAAAAAGCATCTTGCCCAACAGCGGGCGCGTCGCGATCAGGATCGCTGGTTTGAGATAAAGGCCGAACCCGGCACCATAGTTTACCCCGGTGAAAGCCATGATATCATCCCCCAAATCCGCGCCCGGATGGAACATTATGATTATGACGGCATTCTTCCCCGTGACATCTGGGTTGATCATGGCCGTATTGCCAACGCCGAATCTGTCAGGAAACTGGCCGATCGCCGCAAAGCTGCTATGGATACAGATGAAAACACTTCTACGAAGAAAAAACCTGAACTGATTTATGATAATGATCTATTAAAAAAGATTGCCGAATATCAGTATTTCCATGGTCAGAAAATTGATGGTGTTATCGGTCCCCAGACCCTAAAGGCCCTGAACACATCTTATGATGACCGCATTGATCAGATCAAACTTGCCATGGAACGCTGGCGCTGGTTTCCGCAGGATATGAAGGACCGCCATATTCTGGTCAATATTGCCGGTTTTTATACCAAGGCT